>DAOVTG010000245.1 GCA_030633185.1 Deltaproteobacteria bacterium | reverse complement strand
GCATAACCGTGTGAAACCGCAACATGTTTCAGCGGAGTGCCCTCACGATACATCAGTTGCCCAACACTGATGGTTGCCAGAAAAGGGGTGTGACCCGGCAGGACACCGAACTGCCCTTCTTCACCAGGAGCAATGACTTCATCAACCTCAATGTTCAAGACCTGGCGATAAGGACTGGCGATCTCAAGATGTATTTTATCACTTTCCATTATTATTAAACCCCAAGTTTCTTGGCTTTCTCAACAACTTCTTCAATTCCACCAACCATATAGAAGGCCTGTTCCGGCAAATCATCATATTTACCGGAGAGAATCTCTTCGAATCCGCGAATCGTATCTTCAAGTTTGACATAGACTCCCGGGGTTCCGGTAAACTCTTCAGCAACGAAGAACGGCTGAGAAAGGAAACGCTGAATCTTGCGAGCCCGGCTGACAACCTGTTTATCTTCTTCGGAAAGCTCATCCATACCCAGAATTGCAATAATGTCCTGAAGATCTTTATAGCGCTGTAAAACCAGCTGAACCGCACGGGCGATATTATAATGTTTATCTCCCAAGACCCGAGGATCAAGAATACGCGACGATGAATCGAGCGGGTCAACCGCCGGGTAGATACCAAGTTCGGCGATCTGACGGGACAAAACGGTGGTCGCATCAAGATGGGCAAATGAGGTAGCCGGGGCCGGATCGGTTAAGTCATCGGCAGGGACATAGATCGCTTGAACCGAGGTAATCGAACCTTTGTGGGTAGTCGTAATTCTTTCCTGCAATTCAGCCATCTCGGTAGCTAGGTTAGGCTGATAACCAACCGCTGAAGGCATGCGCCCAAGCAAAGCTGAAACCTCGGAACCGGCCTGGGTAAAACGAAAGATATTATCGATAAAAAGAAGTACGTCCTGGCCCTCTTCGTCACGAAAGTATTCGGCCACGGTCAAAGCCGAAAGGCCGACCCGCAGGCGCGCTCCCGGAGGCTCATTCATCTGCCCATAGACCAGGGCCGCTTTTTCGAGAACACCGGAATCTTTCATCTCGTGCCAGAGATCATTACCTTCACGGGTCCGTTCACCAACCCCGCCAAAGACCGAGTAACCACCATGCTGGGTTGCAATATTGTTAATAAGCTCCATGATGACAACGGTTTTACCAACGCCGGCACCACCGAAGAGGCCAATTTTCCCACCCTTAACATAGGGAGCCAGCATATCGATAACCTTGATCCCGGTTTCTAAGGGAGCAAGTTCGGTACTCTGGTCTTCATAGCTCGGGGCAGGGCGATGAATAGGATAGCGTTGTTTCTCGCCAATCGGACCCAGCTCATCAACCGGGTCACCGATAACGTTAATAATCCGGCCCAGCACTTCATGGCCTACCGGCATGGTCATCATCTCGCCCAGATCCCAAACTTCCGTGCCGCGAACCAGACCATCAGTGGAGTCCATAGAAACTGCACGAACAGTATTCTCTCCAAGATGCGATGCAACTTCACAAACCAGATTCCAATCTTCGTCGTTAAGAGATTTATTGGTAATCCGCAGAGCATTAAAAATCGGGGGTAACTTTCCTTTTTCAAACTCTACGTCAACAACAGGACCAATTACCTGGGTTATTTTGCCAATATTCTTATCGCTCATTCCCTTGTACCTCTTAATCGATTTTTATCAGAAAATATAAAATTCGTAAACTAATACTTAATTTAGCGCTTCCGCTCCGCTAACGATTTCCATCAATTCCGTAGTAATTGCAGCTTGCCGGGCTCGGTTATAGAGCAACGTCAGCTTGGCGGTCATTTCAGTCGCATTGTTAGTCGCAGAATCCATAGCTGTCATCCGTGAACCATGCTCGCTGGCAATCGATTCAAGCATCATGCTGAACATTTGAGTATAGAGGTAGCGAGGTATAATATCGGCCAACAAGGCATCTTCCGAAGGCTCATAAATATACTCGACCGGAATTTCATCCTCAGCCAAGGCTTTAGGTTCGAGAGGAAGCAACCGCTTGACAATAATGTTCTGGGTCATGGCCGACTTAAACTCGGTGTAGACCACATAGACGGCGTCAACCTCACCCTCAACGTAACGATCAATTACGGGCCGGACAATGGCTTCGGCTTGACTGAAACTGGTACGTCCAGGATTGAGTTCCTCGGTTTTAAACTCCCAGTTGCGACGCCGATAGTAATCACGTGCCTTACGGCCAATTACGCTCATGACGATTTCTTCGCAACCCTCTCTCTTCTCGTCAAGAAAATTGTCGGCTGCTTTGGTCACGTTAGTATTATAACCACCACACAGACCTCGATCCGAGGTGATCACCAGCAACTCAACCTTTTTCTCCTCCCGACGCTGAAGCAAGGGATGTTTACCGGGCTCCACGCGAACCGCAAGACTGGCCAGCACATCACTCATTTTGGCCGCATAGGGTCGCGCCTGAACCACACCATCCTGGGCCTTTTTCAGTTTCGATGCCGCCACCATCTTCATGGCTTTGGTGATTTGCTGCGTACTCTTGACGCTGCTTATGCGTTTTCTAATATCTTTTAGATTTGCCATCTATCTATTTTCCTGCCATGACCAAAGACTTTACGCACCAAACTCCGGTTCGGTTTAAGAATCGGAAATTAACAACACTAAAAAAGATTAAGGTTTAAAAACCTCTTTAAAGGCTTTTAAAACATCCTCGACCTTGGCTTTGAGGTCATCATCAATTTTCTTTTTATCTCGAAGCTCATCCATTACCGAACTATAGTTTGCGGCGACAAAATCATTGAGCTCAGATTCATAGCGAAGCAGTACCGAGACATCAAAATCATCAACAAAACCATTAATTGCAGCGTAGATGATAAGTACCTGTTTCTCCATCGTCAACGGACTATACTGGTCCTGTTTGAGCAGTTCAACCAAGCGAACGCCGCGGGCCAGCTGGGCTTGGGTCGTTTTATCAAGATCACTGCCGAACTGGGCAAATGCAGCCATTTCACGATACTGGGCCAGATCAAGTCGCAGTGAACCAGCTACCTGTTTCATAGCTTTAACCTGGGCTGAACCCCCAACCCGTGAAACCGAAAGTCCGACATTAATTGCGGGCCGGATACCGGAATAGAAGAGATCCGATTCCAAAAATATCTGACCATCAGTAATTGAGATAACGTTGGTCGGAATATAGGCCGCGACGTCACCGGCCTGAGTTTCAATAATAGGCAGAGCCGTCAAAGAGCCACCACCACGCTCGTCACTCATTTTTGCGGCCCGTTCAAGCAAACGGGAATGAACGTAGAAAACATCTCCAGGATAAGCTTCACGTCCCGGCGGGCGGCGCAACAACAGAGAAAGCTGGCGGTAAGCCACAGCTTGTTTGGAAAGATCATCATAAATGATCAAGGCATGCTTGCCATTATCTCTGAAATATTCACCCATCGTAACCCCGGTATAGGGAGAGATAAACTGCAACGGTGCCGGATCACTGGCAGTCGCCGCAACCACGGTGGTGTACTCCATGGCGCCATGCTCTTCGAGCTTGGCCACAACCTGGGCAACGGTCGAACGTTTCTGCCCGATCGCAACATAGATACAGTGAACATCGGTATCTTTCTGATTAATGATAGTATCAATAGCAACTGCAGTCTTACCGGTCTGGCGGTCACCAATAATCAGTTCGCGCTGACCTCGTCCAATCGGTACCATTGAGTCAATTGCTTTTAAACCGGTCTGCAGAGGTTCATGAACCG
>DAOVTG010000044.1 GCA_030633185.1 Deltaproteobacteria bacterium | reverse complement strand
TTCGGAGCCCGCCCCTTAGATCGCCTGATCCAGGAAACGATCAAAGACCCACTGGCTGACGAACTCCTTTTTGGTTCACTGAAACAAGGCGGTAATGCTCGGGTGGAGCTGGAGGAGGGAAAACTCAAGATTAAATGCTGATGGCTATTAAAGCCAGTCCCCGCCTTGCGGCAGGAACAGGAGACTAAAAAATGAAACTGAAACTTTTCCGCAAGTCCCCCAAAGAAGAGCTGTTAAAAGAGCTGAAAGGCCAGGGGAAAAATGTAAAAAGCATACCGATCTGGCTTTTTACAATCTGCTATCTAATCTTCATGGGGATGGTCATTCTGGGGATTAAAACCGGGCCCTTTCAAGATTACCGGGAACCAATCCCGATGGCCGAACTTTCAGAAAATCTCCCGATCGCTATCTTCTTTTATATTTTGATCCTGGGGTTCATAAAACTGAATGATTATCTTAATGCCAAACGTCGGCGTAATCCACGACTTTAGATTTGAGTAAAAAAGCCGGAACAACAATCATCATTGCGAGAAATCGCTGTAACATCAAACCAAAAAGGGAGGCCAAAACGGACTCCCTTTTCGATTAACGCTATTGCTCTATATTACTTGTGCAACCCATAAATCAGTTTCGAATTCATCATGTAAGTCCAAGGCAGACCACAATATTTCCAGCCTCCGGTAAAACCTCGACGACCGTAGTGTTCGCTGAATTTCTTCATCAGAGATTTATCTTCGCTGCTACTACCCTTGAATTTCCCGCCTTCAAAACCGTCAACCACATTGTAGACTCTCTTAAACCCGTTTTCGGCCAGAAAATCGCTGGCCGGCACGCTGCGATTGCCGCTGCGACACATGATCAGCAAAACATTATCGGCCTTAAAATGCTTTTTCATGTAATTGAGAAATTCGGGATTTTTATAGTATTGATATCGGGTCTTGGTCATCTTTTTACCCCGAAACATCCCGCCTTTCTCGACGAACTCGTCACTCAAAAACATAGCCGGAATATTATATGCCATTACAGGGTGCCCAATCTGCTGATATTCGGCCGGAGTTCTGACATCAATCAGATAGACCCCGTCGACCCCACCCCCAACCATTGCAAAAGATTGCAGGACACCAATATTTTGCGCAATTTTTGCTTCTTTTGCCGCAACCCCGGAAACCAGTAAGAAAAACACCGCTACCCCCAATAAAAAGGAAAAAATCTTAACCTGTTTCATTTTCATAACGTTACTCCTCTCTTCTTTTCATAATCAAAATGTTAAACTATCCCACATAGTCTATATGGGATAGTTTAATCCAAACAAAGAAGATCGTCAAGGTATATTTTCATTACTACTTCCGTTTACCCGCCTTTTTAGCCCAGGCATCCCGCAAAGTAACAGTGCGGTTAAACACCGGTTTTTCGCTCAAACTCGCACATTTATCAAGAGTAAAATAACCCAAACGCTCAAATTGCACCGATATCCCGGCAGAAACCAACGCCAGAGATGGTTCAAGCTTACATCCATTCAATACGGTTAGAGAGTCAGGATTGATCTTTGTCGTAAATGGTTGACCATCTTTTTCCGCACCGGGATCGGGGGCGGAAAAGAGCCGGTCATAAAGACGCACTTCGGCAGAAACCGCGGTCGGAGCCGCAACCCAATGTAATGTTGCCTTGACCTTGCGGCCATCGGGTGATGAGCCACCCCGAGTCTCTGGATCATAGGTACAATATAAAGCCGTAATCTCTCCATTTGCATCTTTTTCAACCCGTTCGCAACGAATATAGTAGGCATAGCGCAGACGTACTTCACGGCCGGGTGTTAAACGATAGAATTTTTTCGGGGCATCCTCCATAAAATCATCCCGCTCAACATAAATCTCACGGGTAAAAGGAACCTTGCGGCTCCCCATGGTCGGGTCTTCAGGATTATTAACCGCCTCCAGCTCTTCAATCTGATCTTCAGGATAATTCTCGATAATCACTTTCAAAGGTTTTAAAACCGCCATGTATCTTGGCGCTTTGAGATTAAGATCTTCACGCACGGCGTGTTCTAACAGAGCAACATCGACCATGCTGCTACGTTTGGCCACTCCGATCCGTTCACAGAAATTACGAATCGAATCCGGCGTAAAGCCGCGCCTCCTGAGACCGGAAATTGTCGGCAGACGCGGATCATCCCAACCGTTGACCAAGCCATTATTAACCAGTTGCAACAACTTCCTCTTACTCATCACCGTATAGCTGAGATTGAGCCGGGCGAACTCAATCTGCCGGGGGCGAGAGGGAACCGGCAACTGCTCGATAAACCATTCATACAAGGGACGATGATCCTGAAACTCAAGCGTACAGATTGAATGAGTAATCCCCTCAATGGCATCGGAGAGACCATGGGCAAAATCATACATTGGGTAGACACACCAGACGTCACCGGTACGATGGTGATGAGCCCGCAAAATCCGATAAATAACCGGATCCCGCATATTCATATTTCCTGAGACCATATCAATTTTAGCCCGCAATACTCGCGCCCCATCAGCAAACTCACCGGCTCGCATACGTTCAAAAAGATCGAGATTTTCAGCCATTGAGCGCTCCCGATAGGGACTGTTACGACCGGGTTCTTTTAAATTGCCGCGATACTCCCGGGTCTCCTCCGGCTTTAAATCACAAACATAGGCCTTGCCGTCCTTTATTAGCTGAACGGCATAGGCATAGAGCTGCTCAAAGTAGTCCGAGGCAAAAAAATCGCGTTTTCCCCAATCAAAACCGAGCCATCGAAGATCATCCTTTATCGAATCGACATATTCGACCTCTTCTTTGCTCGGGTTAGTGTCGTCAAAACGGAGATTGCAAAGTCCATCAAAAAATTTGGCCAGACCAAAATTGAGACAGATTGATTTGGCATGGCCGATATGGAGATAGCCGTTAGGCTCAGGCGGAAAACGAACATGCACGCGCCCCTCGTTCCTCCCCGCTTTAAGATCTTCGCGAATCTGCGTATGAATAAAGTTCTCAACGAAACCAGTAGCTTCTAATTCTAAGGAAGGTAATTTTCCTAACAAAACATTTTCTCTCTTCTCCTGCACAGTTTAACCCCTCAATAATTGACAATTAATCCAATAATAACAAAGGTTACAGAACCACAAATAAATCACTATTTTAACGTTAACATGATATAACTACAGAAACCAGCAATATTATTATTTCAAAGCCGGTTGTGCTGTAATGCCTCTGTAATTTAGAACTGGAGAACTTATGACGAACAACGACATCTTACGCCGTATCCGTTACACCTTCGACTTTAGCGATACGAAAATGATGGCTATATTTGATTTAGCCGGTTATCAGATAACCCGGAGCCAGATCAGTGATTGGTTGAAAAGAGATGATGATCCTGCGTATCAAGAGTGCAACGACTTTCAGCTGGCAATTTTCCTGAACGGTTTGATTAACGATAAACGAGGCAAAAAAGAGGGGCCGCAACCTGAAGCGGAGGAGCAATTAACCAACAATATCATTTTTATGAAATTGAAAATCGCACTAAACCTGAAAGCCGAAGATGTATTGGAGATTATGAATCTGACTGATTTGCGGATGAGTAAACACGAATTAAGTGCATTTTTTCGTAAAGCGGGACATAAAAACTACCGTAACTGTCAAGATCAGATTTTACGTAACTTTCTAAAAGGTATGCAACTTAAATATGGCCCTAACGCGAGCGTTGCCAGCAAGTAAGTGACCTTAAAGGATTATTTATTATGAAACGAACAATTAAACTGAGCTTGTCACTGTTGCTGTTTTTCCTATTGTTTGCCTGCACTCCAGAAGCTGAAAAACCGCAGGATATTGGCTCACTGTTTCCAAAAAGCATCGGTGAATGGCAGCAGACTCAGTTGATTACCGGCACCAAAGCCCTGGAAAAAATCAACCACCTGCACGGCAAAAATATTACCGTGGAAGCTGGAGCCATCGGCAACTACCAGGCGGCGGGAAAAGGCCCGGCCATGGTCTGGATATCGCGCAGTAAAACCCCTGCCCTGACCCAAGAACAAGCTAAAGTCATGGCCGACAAAATGGTGAGCAATCCCCGCTCACCCTTCCATAACCCGGAAACCTTGAACATCAACAAAATTAAAGTTTATAAGTTTCTGGGAATGGGACAGATACACTATATTTTCTGCCGGGAACGACTGGCATACTGGATATCCTCTCCGCCGGCAGAAGGGGAAAAACTGCTGCTATATTTTTTATAGACCGAAGGAACTATTCAGCTACCCACCATAAAGCCACAATAAATGGCGGCGAACGTTGCTTCGCTTCGAGGGGGACACACCCCAAGAATGTGCCCTTGGGACGCACCCGCATTGTCCTCGAAAAAATTTTCCGATTTTCGCCCTGGCACCACATAAACATTACTGTTGACATTGTGGCCAGCACCCATTATTTGGAAATGCACGATTTTACAGAATGTTATGAATAACCCATCTAGCCCACTTTAATGGATAATGATAAAAAGAGATCTCTCCCCATCCCAAACTATGCATCATACCGTTTTCGATACCCCAGTAATAAAACCATTCATGAAGATGGTCTCGCGATCCATTCTGAAAATCATCGGATGGAAGACCGTGGACAAGAGTGAAGATAGGAAAAGATGTGTCGTCATTGCCGCACCCCACACATCTAACTGGGACTTTCCTCTGTTCTTGATTGTCGCATTTGCTCTGGACATGAAAGCCTACTGGCTGGGAAAACATACCCTGTTTAAATGGCCATTCGGAGGTTTTTTCAGGTGGCTTGGCGGAATCCCCGTTGACAGAACGAAGAAGACCAACGTGGTCCAGCAGTGTGTGAATCATTTTAATGCCGCAACGGATCTGGTAATCGTGAATGCCCCCGAAGGCACCAGATCCAAAGTGTATGAATGGAAGACCGGATTCTACTACATCGCAACCGGTGCAAATGTACCTATCGCTTTGGGATTTCTTGATTACAAGAAGAAGGAGGGCGGCATCGCCGGTTTGTTCCAACCAACCGGCGATATCGATTCCGACATGAAAATTATCAAAACATTCTACGCCAATATCGTCGGAAAGAACACAAAACAATTTGTCAGATGAAAACTGGATACGGTAAATTTCGGCAGGCAAAAAAGGGCGTGATCGCCAAGAAAACGTGCGACTCTGGTCAACGGGGTTTTGGGGGTGCGGGCCAGCGTGATGTGGGAAACAGCCCAAACCCTGTAAAAATATTTGATTCTACCCGGTGACAAAGATTTCAACCAAAAACAGACTTAAAAGTGGAAAGTAAGTTATAATCAGAAGAGTAAGCAATAAGAGCCCGACGAAAGGGAGAGTGGCCCGATAGAGCTCGGCGATAGGCCGCTCAAAACGATAGCTGGCGAGAAAAAGATTGAGCCCTACCGGCGGCGTACAGTAACCGATCTGGAGGTTGGTGAGAAAGATAATACCCCGATGGATAAGGTCAACATCATAGGCTTTAGCAATCGGCACGATCAGCGGAACCACCAAAACCAGGGCGGAAAAGATATCGAGCAGCGCCCCGACCAGCAGGAGAAAAATGTTTAAAACCATCAGGAATGTATATTTATTAGTAATATACTCCCTGATCCACTCAAAGAGACGTTGTGGAACTTCCTGATCGATAAGAAAATTGGTCGAAGCCATTGAGGCGGCCAGAACCACGAGGATGCCGCCAAAAAGAACCATGCTATGAACCATGATTTTCGGTAGCTGAGATAATGAAATATCCTTATAAATAAAGACTTCGACGACTAAAACATAGAGGGCGGTCACGGCTGCCGCCTCACCAACCACAAGAAAACCGCCATAGATCCCCCCGAGGACAACAATCGGCAGCGGCAACTCCCAGGCTACCTCTCTTAAAACCGCAACCAGCTCACGCTTCGAAGTTACTATAAGCGTTTTTTTCACCCCCCGCCCCTGCCGAACACAATAACCGGCCAGCAGTAGCAGCATGACAAGTCCGGGCAGGATTCCAGCGAGAAAGAGTTGATCGATCCGCGCCCCGGAGATGACCCCATAAAGGATAAGCGGCAGACTCGGCGGGAAAAGAAGCCCTAAACTCCCGGATGAGGTTAAGAGACCGAGGGTGAAACGTTCAGGATAGTTATCTTTAATCAGAGCCATAAAAAGAGATCAGGGCCAAAGCCGCAATCACCACGAACAACGGACTGCCAAGCAGGGCCAACACAAAAACTATAAATTTCATCAGGTTGATCCGGAAATTGATCTTGAGGCGCTTCTTTGAGGGTGCAGCAGGGTAACCCCATGAGCAAAAACTTTAGCTGAAAAGCGCGCCGCCATCAAGGCAAAGGCGATCGGGAATATAAGGTTCCAGGCCCAGACAGGAATGCCGACAAGTTCTCGACCACTGCCAAAAGCGATCTCATTTTTGATAAATAAGAAGGCCGCCCAAGTAAGAAAACCGCAGACCACCGCGGCAAAGAGATTGAGAACAAGATTGAGCCAGAGAGCCCCTCGGGCTGGCAATAGATGAGAAAAAATATCGATCGTAATGTGTTTGCCATGTTTGGTTGCCAGAGCCGCGCCGAGCATCCCGACCCAGAGGACAAGATGCCGTAACAGGGGATCGGCCCAAATTAAGCCACTGTCAAAAAGGATACGCATGAAGATCTGGAGAGAAGCGAGAAAAATCATAGCCAGCAGAAGGAGAGAGATAAAGAGCTCTTCAATCCGGTTGAAGCGGCGGCTAAGATTTTTCATAATTTTCAAGTAAACGATCCTCACACAATTAATCAAAAATGGTAACTATTCAGGTGCCCACCATAAATTTTAGCAAATAGAGGCGAACTCTGCTTCGCCCTCATAAACGGGGTCAAAGCTGGGGTGCTGGCGCACCTTGTACCAGCAATGACCCCAATCCCGACAGTTTGCAGGGGGGCTACCTAAATAGTTACCAAAAATGATGCATTCGTTAAAAATGGGATTTACGATAATTATTGAGAATGACCATCATCTCATTATAGATTTCGGCGGAAAAATAGTTCCCGATTCCCGACACTCTCAGCGACAGCCTGGTCACGGAATTCGGCCAAAACTGCATTTGCGGCAGGATCCGCCGGGATCACGGTAATCCCGTTGGCCTTTAGCGTCTCCAGCGCCTCAATGTTAGTACGCCGGGTGTCATCTTTGATGCCCTCGTAAAAAGTCGAAAACTTAATTTTCGACCACAATATATTGAGTCTCATCCTGCATTGCGACACTATATGTTGTGTCTAAAGATCAGCAGAAAGACTTTTTACGAGACCATCAAGCTATAACTTTTTTTCCACAATCTCATAATTTAAAACCCCCTAAAAAATATCGTCGACCTGCTCTAAAAGCTCCATCGCTTTTTTCTGAGCCAAACGGTTGGCGGTTGCCATCTCGTTATCAACCAACGGCTGCGAGACGACTTCCCTGAGAAGCGTTTCAAAGAGCTCTCGATTAAAGGTTTGCCGGGCATAACCATCAGCATACGCAACTTGGGCAGACCAAAATTGGCGCCGACTCAAAGTCAAAGCCCGCTCAAAATGGCGGAGGCCGACCTCCGGCTTACCTCCCAACATCGGCGACAATGAACAGTAGATACTCCCCAACACGAGATGAGCCGAACCAAAATAAGTAGACTCATCAAGTTCAATCACCCTTAACATCATCTCTTCAACTTTCGACAGAGCAGTTCGAAACCGTAACACCTGGCCTTTTCACTGGCCAGCCGAGCCCTCCCGGGTTTACCGGTTTCATCAAGCAAAATCGCATAAGCGCTGAAGGCCCGGGTTCCGGTTCTGAGCAGTGCCGGATTTCCGGGATCTGACTTGATAAAGCCATTGATCATCAAAAGCAGCGTCGGACTACCGTCGACAAGCAAATCAATATCGGTCTCTTGCTCCAACGAGCGGGTCATAGATTCAAGCAGCGGATCGACCACCAGAGAGGCACAACCAGTAAGGCTCAAAAGCAAAAAAAGGAGAACCAGCTTGTAAAAAATTACTTTCACAACTCTTCTTTTCTTCAAAAAACAGCTCCTCAGGAGGTTACAGACAATCCAAAGCGGAACAATCTCCAAACAAACAACCATGTTTAATCATTAACGCATACACGGTATTCATGCAACATCTTTAATCTCACCGAGCCCAACGCTATTTCTAACCGTCCACATTTTATTACCGTTTTGATGTTTCATGATCTTAGCAGCTGATGGCTCACGATCCGAATATCTGTTCACGGAATTCGCAATCGGGTCGATTTGCTCTGACGCGTTTAAATTCATTTTGTGAAACATGCAATGTTTCTCGAACCATTTTAATTTCCGGCGCAGCAATTTCAAATAGCCGACTTGTTTTTTTGTTAGCTCTAATCTCTCCAGCTTCTTCAATGCTGGCAACTGAAAAAAAATTAAATTCTTCAGGGATTAAAGCAACTCGGAAAATCCTTATATCGGAATTCTAGAACGATGGTTCTTGACATTGATCGAAACAGGAGGTTAGTATAAGAGAGATATGGGAGGGAATCCAACTGACGTATGAAAAAGATTACAATTTACACGGATGGTGGTTGTATCGGCAACCCCGGCCCGGGCGGGTACGGGGTTGTTTTACTTTTTGGTAAACATCGTAAAGAGCTTTCCGACGGTTTCAGAGAGACCACCAACAACCGTATGGAACTTTTGGCCTGCATCAAAGGGCTTGAAGCTTTAAAGGAGAGATGCTCGGTCACCATCTACAGTGATTCAAAGTATGTGGTCGACGGCATCTCTAAAGGGTGGGCCCGGCGCTGGCAGAAAAACAACTGGACCAGAGATAAAAAAACCGGTGCTAAAGCCGTCAACCCTGATCTCTGGCAACGACTGCTGGAACTGGTCGAACGCCATAAAACAGATCTGTGCTGGGTCAAAGGTCATTCCGGCAATGAAGAAAATGAGGTCTGTGACCAACTCGCCAACAGTGCCGCTCGCAGTAATTCTAAACAGATTGACACCGGCTATAAGGGCAACGGTACAACGAATAATTGAAAAAGCTCACAATACATGTTATGACCCGGCGTCTGGAACATTTCAAAGTGGAGATTTGGTAATCATGGAAGAATTTCACCGCATTAAACGACTCCCCCCGTATGTTTTTGCTACCGTTAATGAGCTTAAGATGAAGGCTCGCCAGGCGGGTGAAGATATCATTGATCTCGGCATGGGTAACCCCGATTTGCCGACGCCCCAGCATATCGTCGACAAGGCTTCAGAAGCCCTCTACAATCCCCGCAACCATCGCTATTCGGTTTCACGAGGAGTACCAAATCTGCGTGATGCCATCTGTGAATGGTATGGAAAACGTTTTGATATTTCTATCGATCCTGAAAGTGAGGCGATCGCCACGATCGGCGCCAAGGAGGGCCTCTCTCATCTGGCTCTGGCAACCCTCGGCCCAGGAGATGTCGTTTTCGTTCCCTCGCCGGCCTACCCGATTCATCCCTATTCGGTAATTATCGCCGGTGGTGACCTGCGCAGTATACCGCTCTCTCCGGATCGCGATTTTTTTGAGGATCTACAGGCCGCCACCAAGCTGACCTGGCCGCGCCCCAAGATGATGATTATCAGTTTTCCGCATAACCCGACAACCACTGTCATCGACCTCGATTTTTTCCAGAAAATCGTCGATTACGCCAAAGAGAATGACATCCTGGTTGTCCATGATTTTGCTTATGCCGACCTCACCTTTGACGGTTATAAAGCGCCCTCCATCATGCAGGTTGAGGGTGCCAAAGATGTCGCAGTTGAATTTGTTTCACTCTCTAAAAGCTACAGCATGGCGGGTTGGCGGGTCGGTTTTTGCGTCGGCAATCAACGCATGATTCATGCCCTGACCAGAATCAAGAGCTACCTTGACTACGGCATGTTCCAACCGATTCAGATTGCCGCAATCACGGCTTTGCGAGGGGATCAGAGTTGTGTCAAGGAGATCGTCAACATCTATCGCGACCGCCGCGATGTTTTGTGTGACGGTCTTAACCGAATCGGTTGGAAGGTAGATAAACCTAAGGCAACGATGTTTGTCTGGGCTCGCATTCCTGACCAATATCAAGAGATGGGCTCCCTTGAATTTGCCAAGAAACTTATTCGAGACACCAAGGTTGCGGTCTCTCCCGGCATCGGTTTTGGTGAATATGGTGATGAGTATGTCCGTTTCGCTCTGGTCGAGAACGAGCACCGAACCCGCCAGGCTATCCGCGGACTACGCAACATAATGTAGATGAACATAAACAAACGGCAGGGTTTATTGATGAAAATAATAAATGTTGGTTTAATCGGTTTTGGTACAATTGGTGCCGGAGTCGCCAAGGTTCTGCTTGAGAACCGTCAAGTAATCAGCGACCGTCTCGGAGCTGAGCTTAATCTGCAAAAAATCGCCGATCTCGATATCACCACGGATCGCGGCATGACTTTACCCGATGGCATCCTAACCACTAACATCGAAGAGCTCATCGGCAACCCCGAAATTGATATTGTTATAGAATTAATTGGTGGTTATGAGCCAGCCCGAACCTTTGTCAGCCGGGCTTTGCAGAGCAAACAGAGTGTGGTTACCGCTAATAAAGCTCTGCTCGCCAAGCACGGCAATGAACTTTTTGCCCTGGCCCGGGAAAACGGTGTCGACTTCTATTATGAAGCCAGTGTCGCCGGCGGCATTCCCATCATCAAGGTCATACGCGAAGCTCTGGCCGGTAACCGGATTAATTCGGTCTGCGGAATCCTTAACGGCACCTGCAACTATATCTTAAGCAAGATGGGAGATGAGGGGGCGGATTTTGCCGAAGTTTTGCAACAGGCCCAGGATCTGGGTTACGCCGAGGCTGATCCGACTTTTGATATTGAAGGTATTGACACAGCCCACAAACTTGCTATTTTAACCTCGCTTGCCTTTGCGACACCGATAGATTACGAAAAAATCCATGTCGAAGGCATCAGCGCTATTAAGCCGGTCGATTTCGCCTTCGCCCGTGAATTCGGCTATAAAATAAAACTCTTAGCTATAGCCAAACAAGAAGATGAATGCATCGAAACCCGGGTTCATCCGACGATGATTCCGGAAAGCCATATGCTGGCCAAGATTGATGATGTTTTCAATGCCGTTTTTGTTAATGCCGATTCCTTGGGATCGAGTCTCTATTACGGCCAGGGTGCCGGAATGATGGCAACCGCCAGTGCCGTGGTCGGCGACCTCGTCGACATTGCCCGCAACCGTCTCGGTGACAATCTACGCAGGGTTCCCGACTTAAGCTTCCAGACCGCAGCGATCAAGCCCCGAACCTATCGACCGATGAGCGAGATTATAAGCCAGTACTATCTCCGTTTCCTGGCCCATGACAAAACTTCCGTGCTCTCGAAAATTGCCGGCATTCTTGGCAGCAATAAGATCAGCATTGCCTCCGTCATCCAGCAGGGCCGCGGCCAGAGTGGTGATACCGTAGCCATCGTCATGCAGACCCATAAAGCCAAAGAAAAAGATCTGCGCCTGGCTTTAACCGAGATCGATCAACTCTCGATTATTGCCGCGCCAACCGCCGTCATCCGCATGGAAAGTGACTTATGATGGCGTCGTAAAAAGTTCCGATATCCTGCGCAATTGAACTTTTTACTTAGCCATCCATCGACTTTTACGCCCCGCTGGATGTACCTTTGGGGTGCGAATATATCATTTATAGCTATTTTTATTTTCAATGAAAAACACAACAGATCCCATCACCCTGGCCTACAGCGTCGACTCTGACGACCTCTTTATGTTCTATGCCCTGCTTGAGGGGAAAATAGATACAAAAGGCTTTGTTTTTGAACATCAACGCCATGACACCATGGCCTTGAATGAGTTGGCTGTAACTGAGGCCGTTGATATTACCGCGGTCTCGATCCGTGCCTACGCTGATCTCAGCGACAACTACCTCCTACTACCGCATGGCGGTAGCATCGGGGTCAATTACGGCCCTCTGGTTTTAAGTTGGAAAGCGCTGAGCCCGGAAGATTTAAGCGGCAAAAAGATCTCGATTCCCGGTTTCTCGACAACCGCCTACCTGGTTTTCAAACTGATCTGCCCCGATTTTATTCCCGAGGTGATCCCGATAACCCCTTTCGGACGCACCTTTGCCGCCTTGCAGGATCATATGGTAGATGCCGCAGTCGTCATTCACGAAGGCAACCTGACCTATAAAAAGCGCGGTTTTCACAAAGTTCTGGATCTCGGTCAATGGTGGTGGCAAGAAACCGGCCTGCCGCTACCTTTAGGCGGCAACGTTATCCGCAAAAGTCTGGGAGCGGGAAAGATTGCCGTCATCTCGGATCTTTTACGGCAAAGCATCGCTTACGCCCTCGACCATCGCGATGAGGTCATTGACTACCTCCTGGCCCGTGAGATACGAGATGATCCGGCCCTCAATGACCGAACCCTGCTCGACCGCTACTTAAATCTTTACGCCAACCGGGATACCCTAGAATACCCCGAAGCGGCCCGCACCGGAATCATCGAACTTTTCCGCCGTGGCTATGAGGCCGGAATCATCAAAAAACCAGTAATCGTCGAATTTGCCCCTTGAAAACAGGGAATGCTGGGAAAATAGCGAACTATTATGAAAGAAGCAATTTTATTATTGGCCTACGGCGGCCCGGAAAAAACTGAAGAGATCGAACCTTTCCTGAAACGACTGCTGCACCGCGACCCGCTGCCACCGGGATTGTTAGAGCGGGTAGAAAAAAAGTATCAGGCTATTGGCGGTGGTTCGCCGTTGCCCTCAATCTGTCGGGAAATTCGCGAAAAACTCTCAAAAGAACTCGATGAGTTACCGGTTTTTCTCGCTTTTCGTTATGCCGAACCAAGTATCGAAAAAATCGTTGAGGAGATGACCAATCAAGGGATAACCAGGATTTTTGCGCTCTCCCCCTCTCCCCACTCTTCAACCATCAGTTCAGCGGCCTATTACAAAACCCTCGAAGAGGTTACCACAACCAGCAAACTTGAGCTGGTACGCCTGGAGAACTGGTATCGAGAAACAGCCTATAATCAACTGATCGCAGCAAAAATTCTTGAAGCGGCCCGAGAAAAAGACTTTCAACTTGATTCAGAAAAGACCCATATCATCTTTTCAGCCCATAACATTCCCCAGAGCTACATCAATCAAGGCGACACCTACGTTGACGAAATCACTGCCAATATTAAAGCTATAAGTGCACTC
>DAOVTG010000182.1 GCA_030633185.1 Deltaproteobacteria bacterium | reverse complement strand
CGCCGGACATTTGTCCGGCGGCCGGTGATTACCCGTTCCCGTTGTCATCGTTGTCGGATTTGTGTTGAGCACTGTCCGGCGTATGCTATGAAATTGGTTGACGGTAAAATAGTGATTGACTATAAACGCTGCATCCGCTGTTATTGTTGCCAGGAACTCTGCCCCTACGGTGCTGTCCAGGTCGGCTATAGATTGATGGCGTTGTAAAAAGTTCCGATATCCTGCGTTGTTGTGCTTTTCCAGACACTCGACATACTACATGTATGGTCTCGCGCCTGGAAAACCACAACATCTTGTCTATTGAAATTTTTCCTTAGCCATCCCATGACTTCTTACAAAGGCATCATAGATTAGGTTCTTTTTTAGTATAGGATTATAAATGAATCTCGAAAATTTAAGTTGTATCGATCTTGACGAGCCTCGTCTTGAAGGTTTTTCCCAGTTTATCAGTGCCTGGCTCTACCATGGTGAAGAATTTACTTTTCTGGTTGATCCCGGCCCTTTATCAACGATTCCTCATCTTCTTGATGAACTTAAAAAGAGAGGGGTTGAGGCTCTTGACTATATCCTGCTTACCCATATCCATATCGACCATGCCGGGGGAACCGGAGAATTGCTGAAAAGCTTTCCTGACGCTACCGTAATCTGTCACCCTCAAGGTATTAAACATATGGTGGAGCCGGAAAAACTCTGGCAGGGTTCATTGAAAGTCTTAGGTTACATGGCGGAGGTCTACGGCGAGATTATTCCGGTGCGGGCGGCGAATATTATTTTTTCCGAAGAGATTGGTGATACCGGGATTCGTGCTCTCCTAACCCCCGGACACGCCCAGCATCATCTCTGTTTTCTTTTTGCAGACCTGCTTTTTGCCGGAGAAGTCGTTGGTGTACGAAGCCCGGTGAACAGCGGTATTTATATGCGGCCGGCAACCCCGCCCCGTTTTATGCTTGATGTCGCTCTTGATTCAATTGATCGCATGATTAAATTGTCGCCGCGCTATCTCGTGATCGCCCACTATGGCTTGGTCGAACCGGCCTTAGAGTATCTTGAAATAGGGAGAAACCAGCTCAATCTTTGGGTTGAAGGGGTTAAAGAGAGTGAGGCGGGTGAAACTGAGAGTGAAAGTGACGCGCAGACTGAAGAGAGGCTTTTCGAGTGGCTTCTGGAACACGATTCAAACTATCGTCGGATTAAAGAGCTGCCACCCGACATCTATGCCCGAGAACGCTATTTTCTCGGCAATACAATGCGCGGAATGAGTGGTTATCTAAAGGTAAAAGATGGCTAAGTAAAAATTTCAATAGACAAGATGTTGTAGTTTCCCAGGCGCGAGACCATACATGCAGTATGTCGAGTGTCTGGGAAACTACAACAACGCAGGATATCGGAACTTTTTACTTAGCCATTAGAGTTCACGTTCGGTTACGATCCGATTTTTACCCTGTCGTTTTGCCAGATAGAGGGCGTCGTCGGCTCGCTTGATAAGGTCGTCGATATCATCGCCTGAAGTAAAGGTGGCAATTCCGATGCTGACGGTGATTTGCAGAGTGACATCTTTTTTCTTGCTGCTTAAGGTGCTTTTCGAGAGCAATTCCCTGATCTTATTGCCAGCCTGGATGGCATGCTCAATATCGGTTGAAGGCAGCAGACAGATAAATTCTTCGCCGCCAAAACGGGCCGGAAAATCTGAATCCCGCAGATTTTTGCGCAGGAAGGCTCCTAATCCCTTCAAGATCCCATCACCAACTTGATGACCGTGTTCATCATTTACATCTTTAAAATCATCTATATCGATCATTAGAATACTGAAGCCCTGCCCATAACGTTCAGCCCGGGAATGTTCCTCCATGAGCCGGCTGAAAAGAGCCCGGCGGTTGTAGAGGCCGGTGAGTTCATCGATAGTTGCCATATCGGCAACCTCTTCCATTTTACTTTGCAGGCGTTTGACAGTCTCCTGGGCATCAACTATGTTGTCGTGTATTTCGTTATTATTATCAACAACCAGGCTGAGTTCTTTATTGATATCTTCTTTCAACTGAGTCAGGTCGCTGATTTTATCAGTAGCCTTAAGATTTAAGATGTGGTTATCAAGCTGATCGGTATGAGTGACGGTGACCTGATCGAGTCTGTCGATCATCGCCGCCAGCTGTCTAATAACGAACAACCCTTGATTCTGTTGGCTCAATACCTCTTTAAGGTCGCCTTGTTGCTGTTCTTCAACAATCTCCTGCGACTCTAGGTCGGTAGATGAGAGATAACGGTAAAAGTGGCGCGAATAGATATCGGGCAGCATCGGGATCCGATGTTCAACCATATGGTGCAAGGTTTTTTTGGCAACTCGCGCAACTGTCAAATAAAAACGTTCCATAGATATAGACTTTTGTATTGATCGGCAATAATATTGCTATTTTGACGACTCTTTGCTATTTTAAAGTTTGCATTGTCTAGTTAGTAATTTCTTAATATAATAAGTTATGATCTTGCCGTCAAGAAAATAACTTCCGAAAATGCCAATCCCTATGGATATATTTCATATCGACCGCACCTACCGTAACATCCGGCGCTATCGCCAGATTGTTTCAGTCTTTATCAAATATGGCTTTGGCAGTCTTTTAGAGCAACTCAACCTCGATTACTACCTGGCTCTGGGTAAAAGCCTGGTCACCCTGCAGCGTATCAAACGTGATGATCTGATTCGTTTTTCCAAAGGAGAGCGTTTGCGGTTGGCCCTTGAAGAGTTGGGGCCCACCTTTGTGAAACTGGGGCAGTTGCTTTCAACCCGACCTGATCTGGTCTCTCCGGATATTCTTTCCGAGTTGCGCAAATTACAAGATAAAGTTCCCGGTTTTCCCTTTTTCGAGGTCAAAAAACAGATTGAGACTTCAATGGGGATTTCATTGGAGAAAGCTTTCTTGGAGTTTTCTCAAGCACCGATTGCAGCCGCTTCTATTTCGCAGGTTCATAGAGCCCGGCTTCCGGATGGAACTGAGGTTGCAGTCAAAGTCCAGCGGCCGGAAATCGAGGAGTTGATTGCCACCGATATCGATATTATGTTCACGCTGGCAGAGCTCGCGGCTAAACATATCAGTGAATTGGAACCTTATCAGCTGGCTTTACTGGTGCGGGAGTTTGCCAAAAATATTCGTCTCGAACTCGATTTTCATGTCGAAGGGCGTAACATTGACCGCTTTGCCAAAAATTTTGTCAAAGATTCGACCGTCCACATTCCCACCGTCTACTGGGCTCAGAGCAGCAGTAAGGTCTTAACCCTTGAATGGATCAATGGCATCAAGGTTGATGAGCTGCAAAAAAGCGGGGAGGTAAATTATGATCCGGTTGTCCTGGCGGCTCATGGTGCCGACTTTATCCTGCGGCAGATTCTTGAATTCGGCCTCTTTCATGGTGACCCTCATCCCGGCAATCTTTTCGTTCTGCCCGGCAATGTTATCGCACCAATCGATTTCGGTCTCGTCGGTCGTCTTGACGATGAACTTGCAGGTGCCCTGCTTGATCTGCTGATTTCAGTCCTGAAACAGGATGTACAAGGCCTGTTGCGGGTACTCTTTAAGATTGGGGTCGTTGATGAAGAGAAGGTAAACTTAAGGGAATTGAGGGCCGATCTTTTTGATTTTATGGATCGTTATGTCGGGGTCACATTAAAAGATCTTCGTCTACAAAATCTGGTTCAAGATTTTATTCGTATCATCAGTTATCATCAGATTCGCTTTTTGCCCGACTTCATGCTTTTGCTGCGGGTTTTGATCTCGGTTGAAGCAACTGCCCGTAATCTTGATCCATCATTTGATTTTTTCAACCACTCAGCCCCGCTGGTGCAGGAGCTCGCAGAAAAACGCTTTTCCCCTGAACATCTGCAAAAGATTGTCAGCTCTCAGTTACGGGAGATCTCCTCTCTGCTCGAAATTGTTCCTGGTGCCACCCGAGATATTTTGAAAAAATTAAGCCGCGGTCACCTGCGCTTTGAGTTCGAACATTTAGGTCTCAATCTCTTCAGTAAGAATCTCGACCGGATCGCCAACCGAATATCTTTTACGATGGTGGTTTCGGCCATTATCATCGCCTCATCACTGATCATGTCGGCTGATAACGGTTTCAAGGTTTTTGGTTATCCGTTATTGGGGATTATCGGCTACGTTATGGCAGGGGGATTGGGCACCTGGCTGGCAATTGCAATTTTGCGGTCGGGAAAGATGTGATTCACACTCCCAATAGATGAAATTCAATTTAAAATGGTCAAAACTTTAAATTTACTCCAGTGTAACTATTCAGGTGCCATCTGCAAGTTGCCGGGATTGGGGTCATTGCTGGTACAAGGTGCGACAGCACCCCAGCTTTGACCTCGTTTATGGGGGCGAAGCAATGTTCGCCGCCATTTGTTGTGGCTTTTAGGTCTTTAATTTACCCATTATATAGGCTTTGACCACAGCCGAATCAGCTTTAATTAGATCGAAACGGCAGGGAAGTTTTTCCAGGGCGGCAATTGCCGGCGGCACCGGAGGCGGAGCTCCGATTGCCTGTTCTACAGCATCAGGGAACTTTGCCGGGTGAGCCGTCGCCAAGCATACCATGGTTGAACTTGTCGGATCCTGTCGCTGATATTCCTGAGCCGCACTGACCCCGGTAGCGGTGTGCGGATCGAGAATATAATCGGTTTTTTGCCAAACATCCTTAATTGTTGCCAGGATGGCCTGATCATCAACCCGGGCACCGGCAAAGTCTTTTGTTATTTTTTCAAAAAGGTTTGAACCGATAGTCAGCTTCCCGGAGGTCGTAAATTCGGCGATCACTCCTTTAAGCTGCTGGGGATTTCGGTCGTTAAGATAGTAGAGGTAGCGTTCAAAATTGCTGGCCAGTTGAATATCCATCGAAGGACTCAAAGTCGGCATGACTTCGCCGAGGTTGTAGATGCCGGTTTTAATGAAACGATATAGTATATCATTGGCATTAGTGGCAAGAATCAGCCGTTTGATCGGCAAACCCATCTCTTTTGCCATCCAGCCGGCAAAGATATTACCGAAATTACCGGTTGGCACAACCACGGTAAAATTTTTGCGGGCGGCAATCGGTAGTTGGCTGTAGGCACTGAAGTAGTAGACGATCTGGGCCATAATGCGAGCCCAGTTGATCGAATTTACGGCTCCTAACTGATAGTCACGCTTGAAATCGAGATCGGCGAAGAGTTCCTTGACAATCCGTTGTCCGTCATCAAAATTCCCTTTTACCGCCAAGTTGAAAACGTTGTCGTCAAGCACCGAGGTCATCTGTTTTTCCTGTACCAGACTGACTTTGCCATACGGGTAGAGGATGAAGATATTGATATTGGCTTTGCCGCGAACCCCATG
>DAOVTG010000035.1 GCA_030633185.1 Deltaproteobacteria bacterium | reverse complement strand
TTCGATATACAAGATGTTGTGGTTTTTCAGGCGCGAGACCATACATGTAGTATGTCGAGTGCCTGAAAAACCACAACAGCGCAGTAGATCGGACTTTTTACGACGCCATCAACTATTCAGGTGCCCACCATAAAGTTACAACAAATAGTGGCGAACTTTGCTTCGCTCTCATAAATGGGGTCACACCCCAAGAGTGCTTCCTCGCTGTCGCTCACAGCGAAGCCTGGGGGGTGCTGGCGCACCTTGTACCAGCAATGACCCCAATCCCGGCAGTTTTGAGACAGAACCTGAATAGTTACAAATAAACTTTACTCTGTGCTATTCATCCTTTGTAATATCCAACTTACGGCCTGGTCAAGATTGGCGGCGATAAAATTTGGGATGATCTTGCCTTCAGCGATCTTCTTTTTTTCACGTTTGCCATATCCGGTTTCCACCAGAATACCTTTACCGCCTACCCGTAGTGCCAGTTCGACATCAATCAGTTTGTCGCCGATGACATATGATTTGGTCAGATCAAGATGATACCGGGCTGCGGCTTCATGGAGAAGGCCGGGGGCCGGTTTGCGACAGTCGCAGACCTTTTTATAGGGAGCCATGCCAGCTTCGGGATGGTGGGGACAAAAGAAAAAATCATTCAGATGAGCCCCTTTGCGGGCCAGCATTTCCTGGAGATAGTGATGGGTCTCGGCCACGAAATTTTCGCTGAATTTGCCCCGGGCAACCCCGGATTGATTAGAGACCAGAATGACTGGTATCTGCAGCTGGTTAAGCCGGGCAATCGCCTCTCCAGCCTGGGGTAAAAGTTCGACATCCTCCAGCCGGCTTAAATAATTGACCTCTCTGATAATTGTGCCGTCGCGGTCAAGAAAGACGGCACCCTTAAAGTTTATGATGGGTTTGATGGGTCTGTTCATGGGCGCGCGGGATTAATGGTGGGCCGGTTTTGGGGCCGGACAAAGGGTTTCAGGAGTTCTAAAAAGGTACTTTCCCGGTCGATTTTTAAACCGATCTCGGCAATCCAGAGCTGCTCTAAGAGAGCCGCTTCTTTTTTTTCGGCAAGAGCTATGAGCTTGACCGCATCCTTGGCCGTGGTGATCAGTGGTCGGGTTCCACTCATGCTCATAAGGTGTTTCAGGTCGGAGTCGCAATAGTCATAATGATCGTTAAACGAAGCGGTATCCTCAAGCTGCAATCCCCGACTGCGGAGCTGGGCGAAAAAATAGTCGTTATTAGCGAGTCCTGAGCAGGCGCAGAGCGGCCCCAGTTTCTTAAATTCATTTAGACTAAGTGAATTTTTGTCATCGGCGGTTCTGAACCGGTGCAAGTGGTAGCTTGAGCAAAATACCCTGTCTTTGGAGATATGGTTCAAGACCTCAGCCGCTTCACCGTAAAAATGAGGATGGTGCTGGTCAAATTTGTTGAAGATGACCGCGTCAGCCCGCTTGAGAGAGTTTAATGGTTCTCGCAGAGATCCGGACGGCAGGAGTTGGTGGTTGCCGAATAGTTTCTGGCTGTCGATCATCAGCAGGTTTAAATTGCGGCGCAGGCGGCGGTGCTGGAAACCATCGTCCATCAAGAGCAGGTCGGGGCTAAACTGTTTGATTGCTGCCTGAGCCCCGCGAATCCGGTTACCATCGAGAACCAGAACGGCATCAGGAACCTGTTGGTGGAGCATTAAGGCCTCATCACCGAGCTCCCGGACTGCCAGGCTGTTGATAGAGGATGCCTTGGTGATGAGCTTTGGATTCTGTCTGTTTTTGCGGCCATAGCCGCGCGAAAGGATAGCAATCTTTAATCCATGTTTATGAAAATAGTTAGCTAGATAAGCGACCATCGGGGTTTTCCCGGTGCCGCCGGTAGTCAGGTTGCCGACACAGATAATCGGGATTTCGACCGCCTGGCTTAAAGCGGGAATAAGGTCATAAAGGGCATTACGGCCAGCCATAAAAGTACCATAAAGCAGGGCCGGGCCAGTGAGTAGATTAATGTTCAGTCTTTTTATCCTCTTTATGTTCGATGATGGGTAATTATTCAGGTGCCATTTACGTTGCAAAGGGTAATTTGTTAGTTTGCTTCGCTCTCTCAAATGGGGTCAAAGCTTTGTATAAATGCTTCGCATTGACGCAAAGCATTGACCCCGACCGAGATAGAGTGAACTTTTTTATCGCGGAGCTTGTGCGACCTGTCTCGGTTGGGGTCATTTCTTGACGAAGGCGTGTCGAAATATTCGCTTTTGTCAAGAACAATCCAACAGTCTTTGTCAAGATGTGACCCCATTTATGAGGGCGAAGCAAAGTTTGCGGCTATCCGCTGTGACTTAACTCTTGGTGGTCAATATAACCTTCAAGGCATAGATCATCATCGAAATGGCGGATGGTGATATCTCTGATTGCTAATGCCTGGTCAATGGTTTCCGCTCCCTGACCACTGATCATACCGAGACTGCCGCGGCCGCCGACCAAGATCGGGGCGTAGAAAAAACAGATTTTATCGATAATGCGGTTGTCAAGGGCTGAGCCGTTGATTTCGGAACCGCCTTCAATCAGTATCGACGTAATGCCTTTGGCAGCGAGGGTTTTCATTAATTCTAAAAGGTCAATCTGGCCCAGGCTGTTGGTTGGCAGAATCAGGATATCTTTGACCAGCTTACGGTAAGGGGAGAGTTTCTCTTCACTATGTTGGCGGGTGACAAGGAGCATGCGTTGATTGCCGTCGGGGCCGAAAATCTGAGAGTCCAGGGGTGTGCGCAGTAGTGAATCGACAACAATACGATAGGGGCTGCGGGGTTCTTGACCTGGTCGTCGTGCGGTTAATCTGGGATTGTCCTTGAGCAGGGTGCCGATACCAATCAGGATAGCCTCATGCGCGGCCCGCAACTGATGGACATAGTGGCGTGATTTTTCATTTGTGATCCACTGTGAGTGGCCGCTTCGGGTTGCAATTCGACCGTCCAGGCTGGCGGCGGTTTTAAGTGTGACAAAGGGTAGGCCGGTGGTAATATATTTATTCCAGGCTTCATTGAGACGACAGCACTCTTGGCTCAGCAAACCAATTTCGACTTTGATGCCGGTTTTTTTAAGGTAATCCGCGCCCCGGCCCTCAATCAGCGGATTGGGATCAAGGGTACCGATAACTACTCGGCGAATTCCGGCGCGGATGATGGCCTTTGTGCAGGGCGGGGTTTTGCCCTGATGGTTGCAGGGTTCCAACGTGACATAGATTTCGGCGTTCAAGGCTCGCTCGCCAGCCTCACGTAAGGCAAAGATCTCGGCGTGGGGCTCTCCGGCTCGAGGATGAAAGCCGCGGCCGACGATTTCACCATCGTTAACAACTACGGCTCCAACCATCGGGTTCGGAGCCGTCAGCCCCAGACCCTTGCGGGCCAGTTCCAGGGCGGCCTGCATAAAGCCGGTATCGAAGATTGTAAAATCACTCATGATGGCTGGTCACTGTGAGTGTGATTAAGCAGGCCCTGAAGTTCATGCATGAATTCATTGATATCCTTGAACTGTCGGTAGACCGAAGCGAAACGGATATAGGCGACCTCGTCGAGATTTTTTAAGGCGGCCATGATGTGTTCGCCGATATAAGCAACGGCCACCTCTTTTTCACCTTTTTCGCGTAGAACCTGTTCGAGGTCGTTGACCAATTCTTCGATCTGATCCTGGCTGACGGGCCTTTTTTCACAAGCTTTTCGGATCCCGTTTTCAACTTTTTGGCGGTCGTATGCAACTCGGCCCTGATCACGTTTGATGACCAGCGGCAGGTTGATCTCAACTCGTTCAAAAGTGGTGAAACGCCGGTTGCAGGAGAGACACTCCCGGCGTCGGCGGATCGCACTCTGATCTTTGGCGATCCGAGAATCGATTACTTTGTCTTCAGGAAAGCCGCAAAAAGGACATTTCATATTCAGATGTTCCCCTCTATAAGATTACCACCTTAAGCCCGGCTTCATCAAGCATCTCAGTGGCCATCTCATCAGGATAGGAGTTGCCGATGATGATCTTTTTGAGACCGGCATTAATAATCATTTTGGCACAGATAATACAGGGCTGGTTGGTACAGTAGATTTCACCGGATTCGATGGAGACTCCGTGGTAGGCGGCCTGGATGATGGCATTTTGCTCGGCGTGCAGGCCGCGGCAGAGTTCATGGCGCTGGCCCGAGGGGATTTTAAGCTCATCGCGCAGACAACCCCGTTCGAGGCAGTGGCGGATGCCGGTCGGGGCGCCGTTGTAGCCGGTTGAGAGGATGCGGTTTTCCTTGACAATAAGAGCCCCGACCCGGCGTCTAAGGCAGGTCGAACGACTGGCGACTAGTTGCGCAAGATCCATAAAATAGGTTTGCCAGTCAGGCCGTTGCGAGGTTGGTTGCCGCATTGTGATCTCCCTATTTAAAGTAGATGGCTGTAGACCGGGAATCTACTGCAGAGTTTCCGGATTGTTAATCTGACCCGTTCGATGACAGCCCTGTCTTCAGGACTGTTGAGAACCTCTTCGAGGCAGTCGGCGACGATCTTCATTTCCGTTTTACGCATGCCTCTGCTCGAGGCGATCGGGGTTCCTATGCGGATACCGCTGGGGTCGGCCGGATTACGCGGATCAAAAGGGATACCGTTTTTATTGGCTGTAATTCCGGCCTTATCAAGGGCTATTTCGGCTCCTTTGCCGTTGACCGGCAGGTTGGTCAGGTCAATCAGGAAGAGATGGTTGTCGGTGCCGCCTGAGACGACCCGCAAACCCTTTTCCTGGAGCAGCTCGGCGAGAAAGGCGGCATTGACTACAGTCTGTTTCTGGACCTCGATAAACTCTTGAGTCATGGCTTCTCTGAAAGCGACCGCTTTGCCAGCGATAGTGTGCATCAAGGGGCCGCCCTGGAGACCGGGGAAGATGGTTTTGTCAATTTTAGCAGCATATTCGTGGCGGCATAAAATCATGCCGCCACGCGGGCCGCGCAGGGTTTTATGGGTTGTGGTCGTGACAAAATCAGCATGGGGAACCGGAGAAGGGTGAGCTCCGGCCACCACCAGGCCAGCGATGTGGGCAATGTCGACCATCAGCATGGCTCCGACCTTGTCGGCAATCTTGCGAAAACGGGGAAAATCGAGGGTTCTGGAGTAGGAGCTGGCACCGGCGACAATCATACGCGGTTGCTCGCGCAGGGCGATCTCTTCGATAGCGTCATAGTCGAGTTTTTCAGTTTTTTGATCAACCCCATAGAAAGTCGAGCGGTAGAGCTGGCCCGAAAAACTGACCGAGGCTCCATGTGTAAGATGGCCGCCATGAGCTAGATTCATGCCTAAAATAGTATCGCCGGGTTGCAAAACACTTAAGTAGACCGCCATGTTGGCGCTGGAGCCGGAGAGGGGTTGGACATTGGCATGGTCGGCGGCAAAGAGGGTTTTGGCTCGGTCGATGGCCAATTGTTCGGCCTGGTCAACAAACTGACAGCCGCCGTAATAGCGTTTTCCCGGATAGCCTTCGGCATATTTATTAGTCAGGACACTGCCCTGGGCTTCGAGGACGGCCTGGCTGACGCAGTTCTCCGAGGCGATCATAATTAGTTTGGTCTCTTCGCGTTCAGTCTCTTTAATGATCAGCCGGCTGATCTCCGGGTCGACTTCGCTTAAAGGGGCCGCGATGTTACGGGTCGTATTTAAGTTGCGTTTTTCGATCAGGTTGAGCCGCCGCTGGTGGCGGTCGCCTTCGTATTCACTTTTAAGCCACAACTCTACCAGTTCCAAGGCGGTTGCCGGTTCCAAAACCCGGCCTCCGAGAACAATTACATTGGCATTATTATGTTCTTTCGCCATCTGGGCGGTAAAGCGATTGTGAACCAGAGCGGCGCGAATATCGCGATGACGGTTAGCCGTGATCGACATGCCGATCCCGGTACCGCAGATCAGGATGCCCAGAGCGCCAGGGTTGGCGGCTACCTGATCGGTCAGGGCATGGGCAAAATCAGGGTAGTCAACCGAGGCTTCGGAATCGGTGCCTAAATCCTGGAATTTGTACGGTTTCGGCAAATTATTTTTAATGAACTCTTTGAGTGGGTATCCGCCATGGTCACTGGCAATAAACAGGGTTTGGGGGATGTTCTCTGGCATTATGTTTCTCTTTTTTGACCACGAAATACACGAAAAACACGAAAAATCTTTTGTGTATTGAGTCTGTTTTATGGTTGAACATGATTTCAATAGGCGGAAAAGGTTAAGGTGGCGTTAGTGCCGCCGAAACCGAATGAGTTACTTATAGCATTTTTTATGTTTGCTTCAACCGCTTGGTTGGGAACATAGTTAAGGTCACATTCAGGACTTGGATTATCAAGGTTGATGGTTGGGGCGACTTTGCTGTTTATGATCGTCAGGATTGTAAACGCCGCTTCAACCGCGCCGGTTCCGCCGAGCATGTGACCGGTCATCGACTTGCTGGAACTGATCAGAAGTTTTTTTGCCTGGTGGCCAAAGACCTTTTTGATGGCTTGGGTTTCATAAAGGTCGTTGAAGTAGGTCGAGGTGCCGTGGGCATTGATATAATTGATCTCTTCAGGCTGCAGACCGGCATCGCCCAAGGCGGCCTCCATGGAGGTCGCGGCACCCACTCCTTCCGGGGCCGGCGAAGCGATGTGAAAGGCATCGCAGGAGCTACCGTAACCGGTCAGCTCCGCTAGAATCGGAGCTCCGCGTTTTAGAGCAAATTCAAGCTCTTCAAGAATTAAAATTCCGGCTCCCTCGGCCGGTACAAAACCGTCTCGATCTTTGTCAAAGGGACGGCTGGCCTTGGTCGGTTCGTGATTACGGGTCGAGAGGGCTTTCATGGCGTTAAAACCGGCTACACATAACGGGGTTATGGCCGCTTCGGTGCCGCCGCAGATCATCACGTCGCTATCGTTGCGCTGGATGATCTTCATGCCCTCGCCGATCGAGTGGGTGCCGGTGGCACAAGCGGTTACAACTGAGATATTGGGTCCCTTGGCCTGGTGGCGGATGGCAATATTGCCGGGTGCCAGGTTAGCAATCATCATCGGAATAAAGAATGGAGAGACGCGTCGTGGGCCCTTTTCAAGCAATACTTTGTGGTATTGCTCAAGACAGGGCAAACCTCCGAGTCCGGCGCCGACGGAAACCCCAAGACGTGGACTTAAACTCGGGGTGACCTCAAGTTTTGCCATGCTCATGGCCATATCGGCGGCCGCTAGAGCAAAATGGATGAAAGTATCCATTTTCTTGATCTCTTTGGCCTCAATGAAGTCGGTGGCCTCAAAGTCGGTGACCTGGCCGGCAATCTTGGTGGCGAATTTTTCCGTATCAAATGAAGTTATCGGGCTGATCCCGGACTCTCCTGCCAGTAAGCGCTGCCAACTTTTTTCTACTCCGGTTCCCAGAGGGGTTACCATGCCTATTCCGGTTACGACGACTCTACGCTTCATTTTTTTACCTCAATGTCAATTTAACATATATCTGATTCGGATTAACCGAAACAAAACAAGCGTATTTATTATGTGTACCACGAAGACACGAAGGCCACGAAGCAAAAAATGTTTTTCTTCGTGTTCTTAGTGTCTCCGTGGTGAGAATTATTTTAACGCGCTACTTTTTATCGACAATGAAGATAATTGTAAAGAAAAAAAACGCCTTTCCGGGTTTGGAAAGGCGTTTTATGGAACTTCTGTTGTTACTGGTGTAATTCTGGGTGCCAGCTACGATTTAGTTGGTATGTTGACTGACGAAATCAATGGCATTTTGCACGGTTCTGATCTTTTCCGCCTCTTCGTCGGAGATCTCAACGCCGTACTCTTCTTCGAAAGCCATGACCAGCTCAACCGTATCAAGAGAATCAGCGCCCAAATCATCTATAAATGAAGCTTCGTTGTTGATCTCTCCGGCGTTTTTGATACCCAGTTTTTCAGCGATGATTTCTTTGATTTTTTCTTCAATAGTCATGTAGTATTCTCCTTTAATTAGTATCTTTTAGGCTATTAACATTCCGCCATCGACCTGCAGAACCTGGCCGGTAATATAGTCAGCTAGAGGTGAGAGCAGAAAAAGAACTGTGTTGCTTATATCATTAACCGTACCCAGGCGACCGGCGGGAATCATCTCGATGATCTTTTCCCGGGCTTTAAGATCCATGGTTTCGGTCATCTCGGTCTGGATGTAGCCGGGGGCTATGGCGTTACTGGTGATGTTTCTTGAGGCCAGTTCTCGGGCCATGCTTTTGGAGAATCCGATAATCCCGGCCTTAGCGGCGGCATAGTTGGATTGTCCGCTGTTACCCATCAGGCCGATGACCGATGAGAGAAAAATGAGTCGTCCGTAGCGTTTTTTGACCATGCCGCGAACCACCGCTTTACTGCAGTTAAAGCAACCTTTGAGATTGACCGCCATAACTTCGTCCCAATCACTCTCTTTAAGACGTAAAAGCAGGTTGTCACGGGTGATGCCAGCGTTATTAATAAGAAAATCGATCTGTCCGGCTTCAGTCGTGATCTCGGCCGCCATCTCCTTGCAGGCCGTAAAATCCGCAACATCAACTTGGAAAAAGGAGGTGCCAGCACTCTCCGGTGTTAATTCTTGATTGATCTCATCAGCGACCTTTTCTCCGAGTTCCCGATTGGTGCCGCAAAAATGGACTCGCGCCCCGTGTTGGGCCAGAGTGCTGGTCAGTTCTTTGCCGATACCCCTGGTGCCACCGGTAATCAGGGCGACTTTTCCACTAAAATCGAAGGGGTTTGAGGGCGTCATCATGCACAACTTCCGGCAATCAGATCGAGATCCTGAGCCGCAGCCAGGTTTAAGGTTTTAACTTGACGATTGATACGCCGCATGAGGCCGGAGAGAACCCGGCCGGGGCCGATTTCAATGATTTGGGTAACCCCCTGGTTAACCGCCAGCTGCATCGATTCTTCCCAGCGCACAGCATTACTGACCTGCTGCACCAGCAGGTTGCGGACGCTGTCGGCATGATAATTGGTTTTGGCATCAACATTGGAAATGATTGGAATTGCGGGCTCCTTGACTTTGACGTCGGCAAAATGGGACGCCAGCTTTTCCGCTGCTGGCAGCATTAAGGAGCAGTGAAACGGGGCGCTGACGGGCAGTCTTACAACCCGGCTGGCCCCGGCTTTTTGAGCACTTTCTCCGGCTTTCATGATTGCCGGGACATGCCCGGAAATGACGATCTGGCCGGGGCAGTTGTAGTTGGCCGGTTCGACGATTTGATCGTTTTCAAGGTTGGTAGCGTTGTCGCAGATTTCCACAACCTGTGTGGGTTTCATGCCCATTACCGCTGCCATCGTGCCGAGACCGACGGGCACGGCACTCTGCATGAATTTTCCGCGGGCCCGAACAATGCGTACGGCATCAAAGAAGGAGATGGCGCCGGCCGCAACCAGCGCTGAATATTCGCCTAAGCTGTGTCCGGCGGTCAGTACCGGCTTGAGGTTGAGCTTGCGGTTCAAAACGCGATAAGCGGCAATGCTGACCGTCAGGATGGCGGGTTGCGTGTTGGCGGTCTGGTTGAGCTCCTCGGGGGAACCGGTAAAACAGATCGCAGCCAGATCTTCACCCAGCGCCTCGCTGGCTTCAGCAAAGGTTTCACGAGCCTCCGGAAAATTATCATAGAGCTCTTTGCCCATACCGATATGCTGTGAACCCTGACCGGGAAATACAAACGCAGTATTATGGTCGTTGCTTTCCAATAGAGACTCCATATAAACGGGGTTGGCAACTTTTGTGACAGCCCCAACCTGGCCTGATCCGGCCGAGTTGGAGCCGTACCGACTCGCTGAACGCATCAATATAGTGGTTTTGTTGGGTAAATGTCAATAAAAACCAAGAAAATTAACACATTTTAATACATAATGTGATGAACTCATAAAAAGTAACGGGATGGCTAAGTAAAAATTTCGATAGACAAGATGTTGTGGTTCTCCAGGCGCGAGACCATACATGCAGTATGTCGAGTGTCTGGAGAACCACAACATCGCAGGATATCGGAGCTTTTTACGACGCCATCATGTTTGTTCGTCTTCTTGAGTTTCTTCAGATGCATCCTTCGGAATTATTCGCTCTTTGATCTGGTTCCAGAGTTTCTTTTTGGGGAGAAGTTTCTGGATTTCATGGTTTTTGTCGAGTTCGTTAAGCAGGTATTCATTGACTCGTTGTTCGGAAAACTCAGCGCATAGACGGATGCCGTTTTTGATGGCCCTGCGGCACGAAGAACCATGGGCTATAAAACAATTACCATTGATACCGAGCAAAGGAGCCCCGCCGTATTCGGCGTAATCAACCCGCTGTTTCATATTTTTTAAACCATTTCGGCAAAGCCATGCACCCATTTTACAGGTGATGTCGGCGGTTAGTTCTTCACGCAAGATGCTGGTCATGGCCAGGGCCAAGCCCTCGGAGGTTTTTAAAACGATATTGCCGACGAATCCGTCACAAACAATAACATCGACCTCTCCCGGGAATATATCCCGGCCTTCAACCGAACCCAAATAGTTTAAGGGACTGTTTTTGAGAAGTTCATGGGTGGCTCGAGTCAATTCGTTGCCCTTAGTCGCCTCTTCACCGTTGCTTAAGAGACCGACCTTGGGGAATTGGTGATTTAAAACCCTTTGCGCATAAACACTGCCCATAATCGCAAATTGCGCCAGATGTAACGGCGTGCAGTCAACATTGCCGCCGACATCGAGGATGGTTACGGGATCTTTCAGGGTGGGCAGGCAGGTGACAATCGCCGGACGGTCGATACCTTTTAATTTTTTCAGGGTTACCATGGCGATGGCCATGGTGGCCCCTGAGTTACCAGCGGAGATGAAGCCTTGGGCGCGTTCGTCACGAACCAGTCTGAGACCGACGGCAATGGAAGATTCCCGTTTACGGCGCATTGCCTTGCTCGGGGAGTCTTCCATGGTAACGATTTCTGCGGCTGGTTGAATGAAGATGGGCAGATTTTTTATGTCGTGTTTTTCAAGTTCGATTTCAATACGATCCTGAATTCCGACCAGGATAATCTGCAGATTCAAACTTCTGGCCGCGTCAACAGCCCCGGCGACAATCTCATGCGGAGCCTGGTCGCCGCCCATAGCGTCAACAGCAATTTTCATGGAAGGCGTCAGCCTTTAGTCGAAGAGTCGTGGAGTTGTTTTAGTCGACATTTATAAAGGTTTCACCTTTATAAGTTCCGCAGGCGGCACAGACACGGTGAGGCACAGTCGTGGCCTGGCAGTTAGGGCAGGTGCCGCTTTGCGGGGCCGTCATGGCAAGGTGTGATCGGCGTTGTCTCTTTTTGGTTTTGGATGTTCTTCTCTTTGGTACGGCCATTATATATCTCCGGTAAAATTATTTTATCATTCAAATTTAAAAAGGCAGAATATTCTATATTGTTGTCCTTATATTGTCAAGTAACTATTCGGCTTTATTTTACAGTTGCCGGGATTGGGGTCATTTCTTGATGAAGGCGTGTTAAAATAGTCGCTTTTATCAAAGATTTCCAACAGCCTTTGTCAAGATGTGACCCCCAGCGAAGCAGGGCGAAGCAAAGTTCGTCGCTATTCGCTGTACCTTAACTTTTGCGTTATGATTCCTCGGTGTCGATTATTTCCGTGTGTAAGTCAATAAAACTTTTGTCATCGCTAAGGATATAATCAAGGGTGGATTTAACCCGCAAATCGGCCTTCTTGAGAAATAGTCGGGCGAGGCTTTTTTTCCGGTCGGAATGCAGGGCATCCCGACACAACAGATAGGCGTTGATCACATCCGTAGCCATGTTGACCATTCTGGTTGTGTGAAATTCCTGATAGATGCTGTCTCCCTTTTCTTTAATGTAAGAGATTGCCATCTCCAGGTGGGAGCGCATCTTTTGGGCTGGCTGGAAAATGTCGGTAATCGTGGAAAAGTTGTTATTCTCCTCGTACTCATTTAAACGTTCTGAAACCACGCCAGCAATTATACTACCCACCGCCGCCAGCGCCTGAAGCTGGGTTGTCCCCTCATATATATTGGTGATGCGGGCATCGCGATAGTGACGTTCAACATCAAACTCACTGGTAAAGCCGACACCTCCATGAATCTGGATGGCATCGTAGCAGATTTTGTTGGCCATTTCTGCGGCCGAACTTTTGGCCATGGGGGTAAGCAGGGAGGCAAATCTGGTATAGCGTTTCAGGTCAGCCTTTAAATCGGCGGCCCGATCCGGGTGCTTCTCAATCCGATCTTCAATTCCCTCTTTAATATCGACGATGCGGGAGGTTTCATAAACCAGAGAGCGGGACGCCTCAATTGCCACTTTCATATCGGTCAGCATTTCATAGATCACGACAAAATTACGGATCGGTTGTTTGAACTGCGACCGGTCACTGGCATAGGCATAGGCTTCCCGGTAGGCGGCTTCAGCAATTCCTACTGACTGGGCGGCGACCGCCAGGCGGGCTCCATTCATCAAATAGATGGTATATTTGATCAACCCCAGTTTACGTTTGCCCAGCAGTTCCGCCTTGGCATTGTTGAACTGTAACTCACAGGTCGGAGAGCCCTTGATTCCCAATTTATGTTCAATGCGCCGGACTTTCATATCCTGATCACGTTCATAAATAAAAAGCGAAAGTCCTCGACCGCTGGTTGAGCCCTCTTCAGAGCGCGCCATGACCAGGGAGATGTCACCGCAGCCATTGGTAATGAAACGTTTCACACCATTTAAACGCCAGGTGCCGTTTTCATCCTGGTGGGCCCGCAACATTACTGATTGCAGATCGGAACCGGAATCGGGTTCGGTCAGGGCCATGGAACCCATTACCTCACCGCTGGCAAAACGGGGCAGGTGGCGCTCTTTCTGCTCCTCGGAGCCGAATTTGCAAATCGTATCACTTAAACCCTGGAGGCCAAAAACCAGCATCAACGAAGCATCGGCCCGAGAAATCATCTCGATCGCGGTTGAGAAAATAGTCATCGGCATATTGATACCGCCATACTTTCGGGGTGTTGTAAAACCCGCCAGGTCAGCTTGGTTTATGCGGGCTATAGTTTCTCTTATACCTTTGGGGTAGGTCACCTCTCCGTCCGCAAAGCTGGCTCCCTCTTCATCAACTTCCCGGGCTCGTGGGGCGGCAAACTCACCGGCGATTTCACCGACGATTTCCAGTACCCGATCGTAGTTGTCCAAGGCTTCAGCCTCATCCTTCGGGGCGTAGGCAAAGCTCTCTTTTTCGCAAAAACCATCTTCTTTTAAATCGATAACTCGAGCCAGATCCAGGTTGCGCATGTGGAAAAGGATATCTGCATTATCTCGATAAAAATTAGCCATTATCGGACTCCTATGCTTTAGTCTTGTAAGCTTTAATCATCTTACCCAGTACATCCTTGACATCACCCACAATACCGTAATGAGCCAAGGCGAAAATCGGGGCTAAGGGATCTTTGTTGATGGCGATAATGCGCTTGGCTTCGGACATCCCGGCCCGGTGCTGGATCTGTCCGGAAATTCCGCAAGCGATATAGAGGTTAGGGCGTACGGTTATGCCCGTCTGTCCGACTTGGTGATCTTTGTCCAGGATCCCGGAATCGACTACCGGTCGGGAACAGCCCAATTCTCCACCTAAAACCTTGGCCAGATCTTTAGCCAGAGCGATGGCTTCGGCATCACTTGCTCCCATGCCGGCTGAAACGATGATCTGGGCCGCCTTCAGGTTGACCTGTTTTTCCTCACGGACGACTTCCAGGATTTCGGTGAGAAAATCATCTTCCTCGATCATGCAGGTTTCCGGGATGATCTCAACTGTTTTGTTGGCATCGGGAAGCATCATTTTCATCACCCCTTCCCGAACCGTTGCCATACTGGGTACACTTTCGGGAGAGACAATGGTCGCTATAATATTGCCGCCGAAGGCCGGACGAATCTGCATCAGGGTGTTTTCGTAGGTTACATCTTTGATTTTGTGTTCGCCGATCTGTAAATCCGTACAGTCAGCCGTCAATCCGCACTTTAAGGCGGAAGCGACCCGGGGCGCAACATCACGGCCCATGGTTGTCGCTCCGAAGAGGACAATCCCGGGTTGGTATTGCTTGATCATGCGGACGACTGTTTTGGCGTAGGGGATTGAAGTGAAATGGGCCAGGCGCTTGTCATCAGTATAATAGACCCGTTGACAACCATAATGGCCGAGGACTTTCAGCTCCTCCTCAAGGTTATGACCGAGAGCCACCGCCTCAACGCTGCCACCAAGTTCCTTGGCCAGGCGGTCGGCGGCACTGAGCAGTTCAAGGCTGATTTCGGCAACCTTGGAACTCCGTGATTCGATAAAAACCATCACATTTTTTTTGCTATCCATTTTTTTATAACTCCCTCACTCGGCGCAGCCGGGAACCAAACAGGTTTGTACTCACAGAATGTCAAACTGATATTTGCTAAGGCACAGAGGCTGAAGGCACAAAGGCACAAAGTTTTTTTGGTTTTAATTTGTGTCTGCTGCCTCTGTGCCCAAAAATATAGTTCGTTTGAGTCGAAATTTAAAAAGCTTTGATCTTTGACGAACTCGTAAAAAGCGTTTTCAGACCGCTGAGTGCGGCCACACATCTAAAACGAGCATAAAAATTTAATTAGTTTGGCCCTAAAAATGGCTTGTATACAATTTTAAATTATCAATGATAATAGGTTGTTACAGTTACCTCG
>DAOVTG010000216.1 GCA_030633185.1 Deltaproteobacteria bacterium | reverse complement strand
TTCCTTTCAGCCGTGACTCATGCTCCTCTAACAGCTATCTTTCTGGCCTATGAATTGACCGGCGATTCCCAAATCATCTTGCCAGCTATGTTTGCAACCGTGGTCGGTATTATGGTCGCCCGCAGTATTGAGCGTGAAGGGGTTGACACTTTCGGTCTGGCCCGAGAGGGAATCCATCTTGAAGATGGCCGAGAGGTTAACCTGCTACGCTCGATCAAGGTCGGTGAGGTCATGTTTCGCGGCTCCCTGGAGACTATTTCAGAGACCATGAAACTCAAATCACTGCTTCAGTTTTTACCGAGATCCCATAAAACTACTTTTCCGGTGGTTGATGCCGAGGGCTTGTTGACCGGTATCTTGAGCATTCAAGACCTGCGCGAACTGATCTACGAGGAGGGTCTCGAAGATCTTATCGTCGCCAAAGAACTGGCTCGGGATAAAGTCTTGACCGTGACCGCCAAAGAGAACCTTGATGATGCCATGCAGAAAATTGGTTCGCGAAACATCGACTATCTTCCGGTGGTCGCCGAGGATAACCCGCGTCGTCTGGTGGGCATGGTTTCACGTCAGGACATTATCGCAGCCTATAATCGCAGTATTTTGGAACGCGAACTTCCGGGACATTAAAATATGAATCCAGATGATATTGTTGCCGGGCTTAATCCGGTACAGCGCGAAGCGGTAGTCAATAGTCAGGGGCCCTTGTTGATTTTGGCCGGTGCGGGCAGTGGTAAGACTCGGGTTATTGTTCATAGGATTGCCTATCTGATTATGGTTCGTGAGGTTGCCCCGCAGGAGATTATGGCGGTAACCTTCACCAATAAGGCGGCCCAGGAGATGCGTGAAAGGGTTCGGGCGATGATCGGTCCGGTAGCTCAGAGTATGTGGATCTCGACGTTTCATTCGAGTTGTGCCAGGATTTTGCGTAATCATGGAGATCGGCTTGGCTTTTCGGCTAAATTTTCGATTTACGCTGATAAGGAGCAGATTGCCCTGCTCAAAGAGGTCTCCCGTAAGCTTAATCTTTCGGCGACTATGTTTCCGGCTGAATATCTGCGCTCGGCAATTGATAATGCTAAAAATCGCGGGGTCGATCCGGATGAATATGCCTTAGAGGCGCGTCAGACCCACAACCCCAAGTCGCAGGTTGTGGCTAAAGTTTATAAGCTTTATCAGGAGAGTTTAAAGGAGAATGACGCTCTCGATTTTGGCGATCTTATTTTTCTGACCGTGGCTCTGTTCAACAAACATCCTGAGTTGCTGGAGTCCTACCGGGAGCGCTTTCACTATATTTTGGTCGATGAATATCAGGATACTAATGAGGTTCAGTATCGTCTCATCAACATGCTGGCCGAGCCTCGGCGCAATCTCTGTGTGGTTGGTGATGATGATCAATCGATCTATAGTTGGCGTGGAGCTCAGATAAAAAATATCCTCGATTTTGAGTCAGACTACCCTGAATCCAAGGTGGTTAGGCTAGAAGAGAATTATCGTTCAACGGCTACCATTCTGGCGGCTGCTAATCAAGTGATTGCCGGCAATCGAAAACGTAAGGGCAAGGATCTCTGGACAAAAAATTGCTCCGGGGATTTGGTCTCCCTTTTTCTTGGCAGCAACGAAGCTGATGAGTGCAGTTATGTGATCAAACGGATCAGTACCTCAGTGAGAGAGCCCGGTGATTTTGCCATTTTTTATAGGACTAATGCCCAATCTAGAATCTTTGAAGAGGGTTTGAGTCGTCGGGGCATTCCCTATATCATTGTTGGTGGGACTAAATTTTACGACCGGGCCGAGATCAGGAATCTGCTGGCCTATCTCAAAGTGGTAAATAACGAGCGCGACGGTGTCAGTTTACAGCGAATTCTTAATATACCGACTCGCGGCGTGGGCAAGACCTCAGTTGAACATCTTCAGGTTTATGCCGAAGAGAATCGCTTAAGTTTTTGGGAAACCATGGAGAGGCTTGATGCTGAAGCTCTTATCCGAGGAAAAGCGCGGAGTGCCTTGCTGGGCTTGCGTGATATGATTTTGCAGTGGCGGCGTGACCAGGGGGAGTGCAAGCCCAGTCAAATCTGCGCTCGGATCATTGCTGAAATAGGTTTTGCCGAATGGTTGCAGAAGAATAATGATCCGGTTCAGGCTCAGACTCGGGGTGAAAATGTGGCTGAGCTTTTGAATGCGATTGAGCTTTGGGAGGACGAGCAGGAGAACCCGACCCTGGCGGCCTATCTCGAAAATGTCGCCCTCATTAACGATGATTGTTTGAGTGTTGAAGAGGCCTCCAGGGTTACCTTGATGACGATTCATCGGGCTAAAGGGCTGGAGTTTGACGAAGTTTTTCTGGTCGGTCTCGAAGAGGGGCTTTTCCCGGGTAAGCGCAGTTATGAGAAGCCGGAGTTATTGGAAGAGGAGCGCCGACTCTGTTACGTCGGTATGACCCGGGCTCGGGAAAAACTGCATATGTCGGCCTGTCGCATCCGCCGTCTCTACGGTCAGACTGTTGATAGTCGTCCTTCACGCTTTTTAATGGAAATTCCTTTAGAACTCATGCGGCGCGAAGATCGTCACCGGAGCTCGATTTTTAAATCAGAGGCCTCAGCCGGTGCTCCCCCAAAAGAGACTTTTTCTCGTTTTCAAAGAGGAGTTGGTTCACAGCCAACATCCCGGCGCAAACCGGGCCCGACTAAAAAGTTCGGGCTTACGAAATCCATCGATCAGAGTTCTCCCTTTCCTCAGGGTTGTCGGGTTGAGCATGCGGTTTTTGGTCCCGGAGTGGTAGCCGGGGTTAAAGGTTCGGGAGATGAGACCAAACTCGATATTATCTTTCGTGATCGCGGGCGCAAACTTTTACTTCTTAAGTTTGCAAATCTCCAGAAACTTGGCTAGGAGGCTGTCCGAGAATGCTCTTTTTCCTCAGCTCTTCGTTTTTTAATTGACTTTATTAGGTCAGGTGGGCTAATATTCGCGCTCTCGTAATTTTGCCTGTCAGGAGAGGTGCGCCCTCCGGTCAGGCTCCTGAGTATTTAGAGGATTGTTTAAAGGTAAATTCCTGCTGATGTTTGAATCACTTTCCGACAAACTGGATGTAACATTCAAGAAACTGCGCGGTCAGGGGCGCTTGACGGAGGATAACGTCAAGGATGCCTTGCGCGAGGTGCGCTTGACTCTGCTCGAAGCGGATGTCAACTTTCTGGTCGTCAAGCAGTTTGTCAAAGCGGTGAGCGAGCGGGCGATGGGGAGTGAAGTTCTGGAGAGCTTGACTCCGGCCCAGCAGTTTATCAAGATTGTTAATGAAGAGTTGGTTGCTTTGATGGGCGGGAGTGCGGTTGGTCTTGACCTTAATGCCGCACCGCCGGTCGTGATCATGATGGTCGGTCTCCAGGGCTCCGGGAAAACAACCTCTTCCGGTAAACTGGCGCTCTCTTTGAAAAAAAGTAAACGCAAACCCCTGCTGGTTCCGGTTGATGTCTATCGACCGGCGGCGATTGATCAGTTGCAAAGCCTTGGCCGCCAGATTGATGTGCCGGTCTATCCTTCAGAGGATACCCAGGATCCGGTCAAGATCAGTTGTTTGGCTTTGGAAATGGCGAAGCAGCAAGGCTATGATACGGTGATTATCGACACCGCCGGGCGTTTGCAGATCGATGAAAAATTGATGGCGGAGCTGGAGAAGATCAAGGCCGCCGTTAAGGCTCATGAAATCCTGCTGGTGGCCGATGCCATGACCGGGCAGGAAGCCGTCAATATAGCTAAGACCTTTAATGATACCCTTGATATCACCGGCGTGGTTCTGACTAAACTCGATGGTGATGCTCGCGGCGGGGCGGCTTTGTCGATCAAAGCGGTAACCGGTAAACCGATCAAGTTTGTCGGTGAAGGTGAAAAACTCAGCGCCCTTGACATCTTTCATCCTGATCGCATGGCTTCGCGGATCCTCGGAATGGGAGACATGCTGACCCTGATCGAGAAAGCCCAGGATGTTGTCGATCATAAAAAAGCCGAAGAGCTGGCCCGTAAACTGCGAAAAAATGAGTTTTCTCTCGATGATTTTCGCTCTCAACTGCGTCATATCAAGAAGTTGGGTTCGATCAGCGGGATTATGAAGATGATTCCCGGCATGGGGAAACTCAAGGACAAAATTGGTGATGAAGCGGTTGATGAGAAGGAACTGGTCAAGATTGAGGCGATTATCAACTCAATGACCGACAAAGAGCGCCATGATCACCGGTTGATTAACGGCAGTCGCCGCAAACGGATCGCCAAAGGCAGCGGTACCACGGTTCAAGATATCAACCGCCTGCTCAAGAACTTTCTTGAAATGAAGAAAATGATGAAAAAGTTTAACAAGATGGGTCCCAAAGGTATGAAGCGCATGATGGGACAACTTGGTGGCTGATGGCTAAGTAAAAAGTTCCGATATCCTGCGTTGTTGCGGTTTTCCAGACACTCGACATACTACATGTATGGTCTCGCGCCTGGA
>DAOVTG010000273.1 GCA_030633185.1 Deltaproteobacteria bacterium | reverse complement strand
ACTACATGTATGGTCTCGCGCCTGAAAAACCACAACATCTTGTATATCGAAATTTTTACTTAGCCATCCCGTGACTTTTTACGAGGGCATCAAGATTTGTCATGACTTTTTTAGTTAATATATCGTAACTATTCAGGTGCCATCTACAAACTGCCGGGATTGGGGTCATTGCTGGTACAAGGTGCGTCAGCACCCCAGCTTTGACCCCGTTTATGGAAGCGAAGCAATGTTCGCCGCTATTTGTTGTGGCTTTATAGTGGGAAATTTATAATTCAAAGTTAATCATGGGTATCTATAATCTCGACAAACTTTTTTCACCCTCTTCAGTAGCCGTGGTCGGGCCTTGTTCCTGTAGTCGGCAGAGTAAAGAGTGGCAAATCTACAGCAATCTTGCCGAGATGGGTGAAGAGCCGGTTTTTATGGTTAGTGGGGAGCATGGCTGTTCCTTGCAATGTCCAATGCCACAGGCGCAGTGTTACCATAGTCTTGAAGATATTCCCCTGCCAGTAGGTCTGGTTGTAACCTTAAAACCGTTGGCTGAAATCCCTGAACTTGTCGATATTTGTGGTAGGCTTGGGGTTGTCAACCTGATTGTTACGACCGGCAAACGTTCAGCTGCCGATGATTTTTATGAGGCTGAGATTCTCAGGAGGGCCAAAAAGAATCAGTTGCGCATCTTGGGTTTTAACTCTCAGGGGATCATCGTGCCAGCATTTCGTAATATCTCCATTTTTGATATTCCGGTGATTGATGGAAGTCTGGCGTTGTTGTCGCAGAGCGGGGCCATAGTGACTTCAATCCTGGGAACGGCGCGGGAGCGGGGAATTGGTTTTAGTCATATTGTCAGTCTCGGGGCTTTAAGCGACATCGATTTTGGTGATATGATCGATTTTCTCGGTTGGTCGTCCAGGGTCAGTTGTATTCTTCTCTGTATTGAGAATCTCAAGGATGTGAAAAAGTTTATGAGTGCCTGTCGGTCGGTTGCCAGGATTAAGCCGATTGTCGCAATTAAAGTCGGTAAAAGTGAACTTGGCAGGGAAGTGATTAAAAAACATACAGGTTGTCCGGCGGGTGGAGACCGAGTTTACGATACGGCTTTTCGGCGGGCCGGAATAATTCGGGTTGATACCGTAGAAGAGTTGCTGGTGGCCGGTGACCATCTGGTAAAGAACCGGGTTCCGGTGGGCCGTCGTCTGGGGATTGTGACTAATTCAGGCGGCCTCGGGGTTCTGGCGGTTGATGGTCTGGCCCAAAAAAAGATTGCCGTGACGGCTCTTTCAGCGGATCTTGGTGAACGGGTCAAAGAGTATATTGCGCCTTATTCGGGTTCTTTGAATCCTATCTGTATTGTCGGTGATGCCGATCATCATCGTTATCTTAAAGTATTGGATCTCTGTCTTGAGGCTGGAGAGGTTGATACTCTTATAGTTATTGTGGTTTTGAGTCATTGGCTTGATCCGGTTCCCATGGTGACTGAAACCCGAGAAAAAGCTGTGGCTGCCGGGGTTAATCTGGTCTACGTCTGGCTCGGTGATCGGTGTCGTTATGAGAGTGAGGCCTTTCGTTTGAGTGATCAGAGGACGGAGGTCTGTTTTACGATTGAGGATGCGGTCTTAAGCTGCCATTACGGACTTAGTTATTATGAAAAACTCTCCAAATTGGCCGTCATTCCACAGCGTTATAGTCGGGAAATAGATTATTGTCAGGACTCTCTCAAGAGCGCCCGCAAACTGATCAAACACTATCTTGAGCATCAATGTACTCAGCTCAGCTCACACCAAAGCAAAGAGTTCCTCACTCTTTACGGTTTACCGGTCAATAGATCTTTAATGGTAGCATCATTTAAAGAGGCTGTCGCCCGGAGTGCGACTTTAGCTTATCCTTTAGTTTTAAAGGTCGACAGTGAAAAGCTTCTTCATAAAAGTGATTATGGGGCGGTATTGCTTAATCTGCGCAGTGATGAGGCGCTTAAAAAAGGGATTGAAAAGCTGTATCGGGTGGCAGCTGAGGTTGGCCTTGAAAAGATCAGTCTGACGCTTGAAAGCATGGTTGAAAATGCCGATTACGAAATTAATCTCGGGAGTCGTTATGATATCGAGTTCGGCCCCTATATTTTTCTTGGTGCCGGTGGTTTGCAGGCTCGGGTGGTCTCTGATGAAGAGGTGATTTTACCGCCTCTTGACCGGGTTCTGGCGCGTAAGCTGATTGACCGGACAATGCTTGCCGAGTGTCATGAGGTTCGGCCTTTTGCTCTCGAGAAACTGGAAGAAATTTTAATGCGCGTGTCCCAGATGATTGTCGATCTGCCGGAGCTTGAAACGGTTGCCCTGCACCCACTGGTTATCGCCGATGATCATTTCGTTATAGTTGATGCGAAAATCACTTTAAATGATAAAGGGGTCGTCTCTCCGCATCATCTGTCGATCATTCCTTATCCGAATCAGTATGAATTTGTCGAAATCTTAAGAGATGGCACTTCGATTCTGATCCGTCCCATCAAACCCGAAGATGGCACAGCTCACTATGAGATGATCGCCGGGTTCTCCCGGGAGACTCGTTATTTTAGATTCTTTTCCTTGATAGATGAGATTAGCCCGGAGCAGATGGCACGTTTTACGCAGATCGATTATGATCGTGAGGTTGCAATTATTGCTGAAATTGAGCGCAACGGTAAAAAGGTGAGTATCGGGGCTAACCGCTTGGTTTACTATCCCCATAGTGAAGAGTATGAATTTGCGGTGGTCGTCACTGATGCCTGGCAGGGTAGCGGTGTCGGCCGTTTGTTGATGGAAAAATTGATCTATATT
>DAOVTG010000016.1 GCA_030633185.1 Deltaproteobacteria bacterium | reverse complement strand
ATCCCGCTTCTTCGTGCATTGAAAAACGTCATTCAATTTCCAGTAATCCCATATTGCACTGACTGCTGCCACATCAAGATAGGCATAATGATTGACCACAGCTATGTCGTCAAGAGTTGTAACGAAAGAGTTTGGTTTTTTGATTGCTTTCAATAGAGATCGCCATCTGTTCGCAGCCTCAGTAGACAGCTTACCAAGCTTTACGCAGATTTCCTTTCTGTTTTTCCCATCTTTCCTGAAAGCACGGGCCAAACTATAAGAACGGTACTTTTTCCCTTTGTACTAACCGACTATCCCCTTCACTCTATATGAAATACCATCAAAACCGGCAAAACATCCTAAAGCTGGTCGTCCCAAAAAAATGGTGTTTGGTTTATGGAAAATCTTAGGAAACTTTAGTCTGTATATTAACGATATATATTCTCTTTATAATATGCTATATCAGCGTCCAATATAGTCTTGGGGTGAATATATAGAGGATATGCACTATGGCATACAAGAGAGAGCATGTAAAGAAAGAATTCCGGCCAAAACCAGGTGAGATCTTAGATCAAGTGCGGGAGGTAATGCATTATCATCATTACGCAATTCGGACAGAACAAACGTATATAAAGTGGATCTTGGATTATATCCGTTTTAATGGAGACCGTCATCCTCATGAAATGGGTAAACCGGAGCTCGAACGGTTTTTAAGCCATCTAGCGGTTAACAGGAATGTGGCGTCTTCAACCCAGAACCAGGCGCTTAATGCTATTCTTTTTCTTTACAAACATGTTCTAGATATGCCCCTTAACGATCAGATCGATGCAACCCGTTCGAAAAAACAGAAAAGCTTGCCGATAGTGTTGAATCAGTCGGAGGTCAGTCGATTTTTTCAACATATAAACGGAACAAATGAATTAAAGGCGAAGCTTTTGTACGGCGCAGGTTTGCGTTTGATGGAATGTGTCCGCCTTCGAATAAAGGATGTAGATTTTGAAAATCATCGTATTATTGTACGAGACGGAAAGGGTGGAAAGGATCGGACAACGGTTTTGCCGAAAACCATACAGGAAGATTTGCAGTTTCATCTAAAGAAAGTTAGAAAGCATTTTGAGCTAGATTTGGAAGAAGGGTGTGCGGATGTATATCTGCCGCAGGCTTTGGCTCGGAAATATCCCGGGGCTGGAAAATCGTGGTTATGGCAATGGGTTTTTCCGGCTAAGAATTGTTCAATAGATCCGGGAACCGGAAAAATGCGACGGCATCACACTCATGAGACTAGTTTGCAGAAAGCAGTGGCGAATGCCGCAAAAAAAGCTGATATAGATAAGCGGGTGAGCCCTCAGACTCTCCGTCATTCGTTTGCAACGCATATGCTCGAAGCAGGTAAGGATATCCGGCGTGTGCAAGAACTTTTGGGGCATGTAGACGTGCGGACAACCATGATTTATACGCATGTGATGAGTACAAATTTTGAAACACTAGAAAGTCCTCTGGATGCTATGTATAGAACTTGAGCCCGGCATGTCACCAATCCGGCTATCTCGGTATGAGGCTGTTCCTGTGCCGGTAGCTGGCTTTCCCGGAGAATTTTCTGGTTGTGTATGTAGATGGTTAGTGATAAATGTCACGGCCTGGTTCTTCAAGCTGTCGGGATTGGGGTCATTGCTGGTACAAGGTGCGTCAGCACCCCAGCTGTGACCCCGTTTATGTGAGCGAAGCAAAGTTGATGGCGTCGTAAAAAGTCCGATCTACTGCGCTGTTGTGGTTTTTCAGGCACTCGACATACTACATGTATGGTCTCGCGCCTGAAAAACCACAACATCTTGTATCTCGAAATTTTTACTTAGCCATCCCGTGACTTTTTACGAGGGCATCAAAGTTTAACACAGTTAAATGTGGTTTTGTGGCGGGTCGCTGAATAGTTACGTTGAATTTATCCATCCTCTAAAATGGAGATAAAGAGAAAAATTATGATTGATGAAAAAAAGGCCAATGAGGATCGGTGTATCAAAAACCGCAGATATCTGACCTGTGAACGATTTAAAGATATTTTTGAAGTACGTGAAGGCCTCGCCTGCCACCATCCGAAAGAGACCTGTAAATATCGTCTCGACTGTCAGATTGATCTTATTGGTAAGAATGAATAACAGATAAGGTTATAAAAATATGTCAGCAAATCTCTTAATGTTACAGGGAACCGGTTCCAGTGTCGGGAAAAGTGCGCTGGTGGCTGGTCTTTGTCGTCTCTATCGGCGGCGCGGGGTCAGGGTGGCGCCTTTTAAGGCGCAGAATATGGCCTTAAACTCCTTTATTACTCCGCAAGGGGATGAAATCGGCCGGGCTCAGGCGGTCCAAGCCGAGGCCTGCAGGCTTGAACCGCATGTTGATATGAACCCGGTTTTGATCAAGCCGAACAGTGATATCGGGGCTCAGGTAATTGTTAATGGGAAACCGGTCAGCAATATGTCGGCTACCGTCTATCATAACTACAAAGAGACCGCGTGGCAGGCCGTATCGAACAGTTTGGCCCGGCTTCGGGAAAAATATGAGCTGATTATTATAGAGGGCGCCGGGAGCCCTGCCGAGATCAATTTAAGAGATAAAGATATTGTCAATATGGGGCTTGCGACCCGGGTTAAGGCTCCGGTTTTGTTAATTGGAGATATCGATAAAGGGGGCGTTTTTGCTTCTCTTGTCGGAACCATGGAGCTTCTTGAAGAGGATGAGCAGGAGTTGATTAAGGGTTTTATCGTCAACAAATTTCGCGGTGATATAACCCTTTTAGAGCCCGGACTTGAAACGATCACGGCTCGTTGCGGGGTGCCTTTTGTCGGGGTCGTGCCCTGGTTTGGCCGGGAAATCTATCTGCCCGAAGAGGATGGTGTAGCTCTTGAGGTTGATGAAGTAAAAGGGCTGAGAGAAGCGGATTCTAAACAAATTCTTGCGATTGGGGTGATCAAATTACCCCATATCTCAAATTTTACCGATTTTGACCCGCTTTTGCACGAACCGCAGGTGCGGCTCGACTATCTTGAACCGCAGGCCGCACTGGTGGGCTACCATCTGATTATTTTGCCCGGCAGTAAAAATACGCTTGAAGATCTGGCTCGGTTGCATGATGCGGATCTGCCGCGTCGGTTGCGGGCTTTTATCGAAGCTGGCGGGGCCGTGATTGGTATCTGCGGCGGTTTTCAGATGTTGGGTAAACGTTTGCTCGATCCCGAAATGATCGAATCCGGGCGCGGCGAGATCAAGGGTTTCGGCCTCTTGCCGGTGATCACCGAGATGGCTCCGGAAAAGATTACCGTCCAATGTCGGGCTTGGGTTACAGCTTCCTGTTTCGGCTCCGGTCTTGAAGTTAGTGGCTATGAGATTCATCAAGGGCGAACCACTCTTGAGGGCGTGGCTGAACCCCTGTTGCAGGTGACCCAAAGTGATGGTTGTCAGTATGCTGATGGTTTTATTGCCAACCAGGGCCGGGTTTGGGGCAGTTACATGCATGGTATCTTTGATGATGATGGTTTTCGTACTGCTTATCTTAGCTGGTTGCGGGAGCAGATAGGAGTTGGAAGCGGAGATCAAGTCTCTGATGCCGGGGTTGCTAAAATATCTTATCAACAGCGTAAAGAAGATGGACTAAATGCCCTGGCCGATCTTTTATCGACGTCGCTCGATATGAAGATGATTGATGAGTTGGTAGGGCTTTAATTTTATGGTGGTTGCTCAACGCCGAGTCCCGGCGCTTCTTTTTTGTCTGTTGCTTTTGCTGCTCCTGTTTATGACAATTATCGGGGCGGCTTCGGTTGGCGCGGCCCGCTTGCCGATCTCTGCGGTCTGGCAGGTTTTTGCCGATTTTTTTTCCGGCTCTCTGGATGTTGCGGTAGAGGGTCGTGCGGCTGTGGTTCGTCTGATCGTTATTGATGTTCGTCTGCCCCGGATTCTGACCGCCCTTCTGGTCGGGGCCAGTCTTGGGGTTGCCGGGGTTGTTTTTCAGGGTCTTTTGCTTAATCCGTTAGCCGACCCCTTTACGATTGGGGTTTCGGCGGGCGCCGCATTCGGGGCCACTGTGGCGATTTTATTGCCGACTTTTTGCGTCTTACCGGTTTTCCTCGCCGGTACCGCGATTATCCCTTGGTTTGCTTTTGCCGGGGCGGTTTTATCCCTGGCCTTAGTCTATTTTATTGCCAGTAGTCGTGGTCGAGTGATGCCCGAGAGTATGATTTTAGCGGGTGTTATCGTAGCTTCTTTCCTTTCGGCCTTAATTAGTTTCTGTCAAAGTATTGCCGGTGAGAAACTGGCAGCGGTAGTTTTTTGGATTATGGGCAGTTTCTCCGGGGCGCTATGGTCTCAGGTGTTTTTGCTCTTACCTTACTGTTTTATCTGCCTGATTATTCTTCAAGCCCATGCCGGAGCTCTTAACATTATGGCGATGGGCGACACTACGGCGCTTCAGCTCGGGGTTGAGGTCTACCGGGTTCGGCGGCGTCTGCTTCTGGTCGCCGCGATGCTGACTGCGGTTGCCGTTTCAGTGAGTGGGGTTATCGGTTTTGTTGGTTTGGTGGTGCCCCATATTAACCGTATCCTTTTAGGGCCCGACCATCGTCGCCTGTTGCCGGCGTCAGCTCTTTTAGGCGGATTGGTTCTGGTCTTGGCCGACACTTTGGCCCGCACTGTGACCGGGGCGACCGAGATTCCGGTCGGTGTGGTTACGGCGTTGCTCGGGGCTCCATTTTTCTGCGTAATTTTTAAGAAAAAATTTCATGATGACAAATAGTTGCGATCACTCAGATAACTCCTGCCAACCGGCGGCCGAATCTTTCTCCAAGGCACAGGAAGCCTGGAATCCGTTGCTCGAAGTTAGTGACTTAAGTTGCGGTTACGGTGATCAGGTTATCCTCGATAAGCTTAATTTTAAACTCTGGCCCGGTTTTTTTTGCGGTATTTTAGGTCCCAATGGATGCGGTAAGTCGACCTTGATCAATACTATTTGTCGAGTCAATGAACCGCTTAGCGGTAAGTTGATATTGGGTGAACAGGATTTATGTGCAATCCCGCGACAAGAGTTGGCAGCCCGGATTGCCGTGGTTCCCCAGGAGACCCATGTCGCCTTTCCCTTCAAAGTGCGAGAAGTTGTGGCTATGGGCCGTAACCCGCATCTTTCAGGTTTTTTCGGCAGCGGTTATGATCTTGAAAATGAGCAGGTTGACAAGGCTTTAAGTGCGACCGGCATTTCTCATCTGGCCGAACGAGCGATTACCCGTTTAAGTGGTGGGGAACGGCAGTTGGTGCTTTTGGCTCGGGCTTTGGCCCAGGAACCGCAACTGCTTCTCCTAGATGAACCGACCTCTAACCTCGATATCAATCATTCGGTTAAAATTTTGCGGTTGGTGGCGACCAAGGTTCGGCAGGAAAAATTGACGGCTTTATCCGTCTTCCATGATTTGAATTTGGCCGGCGTTTTTGCCGACTACCTTTTTCTCGTCAAAGATGGCACTATTCGTTATCAGGGTGAGACCCGCGAGGTGATTACCGAAGAGATTCTGACCGATCTCTACGAGATGCGGCTGACGGTTTATGAGCCGCCGGGGTTGGGGCGACCGCAGGTCGCAGTGCGAGCCTCCTAGGATTCTCCCCACGGATTATCCGGTAGGGCCTTATTGCCGGCTTTGAAAAAGACATCAGCCAGATTGTGGCCCGGGGTGGGTGTTTGGGATAAGTCAGCTGCCCAGAGCCGGGTGCTGATTTCATCGGCTTTAAGATTTGCGGCCGGGGTGGCCGGGAGATAGGTTTCGGGTTGGTTCTCGGTTGTGCGGATAAGGTTGGCTTGGGCGAGTTTTTGCAGGATTTTTTCGGTGGTGATGGTTGACTCTTTAGATGTGGAGGCGAGGTCGTCAAGGGTGGCGTCTAGGCGTTGGTTGAAATGTTTATATATTTCATTGACCAGATCGAAGGCTAAAGCGAGCTCCGGTCCTGGTGCTAACCTATGGCCGTTGGCGTGATAGTTTTGGTAATGTTGGGTCGTGAAGGCAACTTCAGCTCCGAGGAGAAAGACCAGCCAGGCGGAATGAAGCCAGAGCAGAAATAGCGGGACGGTGGCGAACGAGCCGTAGATGGCATTGTAGTTGGCGACCCCGACCTGGAGCAGGATAAAGACTTTCTGCATTGCCATCAAACCAAAGGCTCCAACCAGCCCGCCGATCCAGGCGGCTTTGGCCTTAACCTTGATGTTGGGCAGGAAGAGATAGAGAATCACAAAGGTTGCGGTTAAAAGAAAAAGTGGTACCAATTTAAAGAGCAGCCCTTGCATCCATATAAGGGGGATAAAGGTGTCAAGATGTTTGGCAATGGCCGGTGTGTTAAGCATTGCGGTGGCACCAATACCGAGGTTGATGGTCAGCGGGCAGATGATCATCAGGGCCATATAGTTCATGATTTTACGGCCTATACTGCGGCTCTGTTCGACCTGCCAGATGGCATTCATCGCCTCTTCGATGCCGTTGATAACTATCAGTACGGCGATCAGTAGAAGGAAGGTGCCGACCACCCCTAAGGCGGCAAAGTTGGTGCGGTCAACGTAGTTAAATACCTTGTCGACGGCATCATAGAGATGACCGCTAAAATCTTTTTTCGTTTTTGTTTCAATGTCAGTTTCAGCTTTAGTTTCAGGTTCAGGGATTGGTGTGGGAGTTGCTATTCCTTTCACTTCCGGCATCTTTTCTTGCAGGGTTGGCGGGTTTGTCGTCTTTTGCTCACCGGCCAGGTTGTCAATCAGGCGATAGGCGGACTGTCGCATTTGGTCGCCGGCTCCCATGCCTTTGAGGACGGCGGTACTCAAAGCCAGCATCGGTACCAGCGAGAGGACGATCGAGTAGGTCAGAGCGGCGGCTCGCAGGTTGATACGGTCGCGCTTGTACTCCTTGAAAAGGATGAAGAGAAAACGGCAGATATGACGCAGTCCGCGCTGCCAGCCGGGAATCTGTCCAGAATTTTCAGGCCAGAGCCAATGGGTTAACTTGACGATGTTCATATCACTTTATATAACATGTGGTTGTGAACTACAACCGGAAAATTACCGAGCTAAACTATGCATCATAATTATGACATAATTGTTGTCGGGGCGGGCCATGCCGGCTGCGAAGCGGCTCTGGCGGCGGCTCGTATGGGGTTGAATGTTCTCGTTTTTTGTCTCAATCTCGATACGGTTGCCCAGATGTCCTGTAACCCGGCAATTGGTGGATTAGCCAAAGGTCACCTGGTCAAGGAGATTGATGCCTTAGGCGGGGCTATGGCCCGGGTCACTGATAGTTGCGGGATTCAGTTTCGCACCTTGAATACTTCAAGGGGCCCGGCGGTTCAGGGAACCCGGGTGCAGTGCGACAAGTTGCTCTATCATCGGGCCATGAAACACATGCTTGAAAATCAGTCAGGGATTGAGTTACGCCAGGCGATGGTTGATCGACTGCTGGTTGAGAATGGCCGGGTTGTCGGGGTGGTTGATGAAACCGGTTTTCAGCATCGAGCCCAAGCTGTAATTGTGACCACCGGAACCTTTCTTAACGGTCTTATCCATATTGGCTCTTTTCGCCAGGCGGCCGGTCGAACCGGTGAGTTTGCGGCCCACTCACTGGCGCAAGATCTGGAAAATCAGGGCTTTAAGTTGGGCCGCATGAAGACCGGAACCCCGCCGCGCATGTTGCGTCGTTCAATCGATTTCAGCCGGTTAGAGCGCCAGGATGGCAATCTTGACCCGCTCCCTTTTTCAGTTCTGACGACTGCCATTAACCAGAGGCAACTGCCTTGTTATCTGACGCGGACCACGGCTCGGACTCATGCTCTGATGCGAGAGTCTTTACATCTGTCACCTCTCTATAATGGTACGATTACCGGAGTTAGTGCCCGCTATTGTCCCTCACTTGAGGATAAAATTGTCAAGTTTCCTCATCATGAGAGCCATCAAGTGACTTTGGAACCGGAAGGTTATGAGACCGAAGAGGTCTATGTCAAGGGGCTTGGCAACTGTCTGCCGGTCGAGGTGCAGCAGGAGCTTTTTCATACCGTACCAGGTTTGGAAGATGCCGTGGTTATGCGTCCGGCTTATGCTATTGAGTACGATTTTGTCGAGCCGACGCAGCTAAAACCGACCCTTGAGACCAAAAAAATCGGAGGCCTCTATCTTGCCGGCCAGATCAATGGTACCTCAGGTTATGAAGAGGCGGCTGCCCAAGGGATTATTGCCGGGATCAATGCGGCCTGCCGGCTGAAGAAACTGGAACCCTTTTTTTTGGATCGATCTGAAGCCTATGCCGCTGTGATGATTGATGATCTGATTAATCGCGGCACCAGAGAGCCCTATCGTATGTTTACCTCACGGGCTGAGTATCGTTTGTTGTTGCGGGAGGACAATGCTGATTTAAGGTTGACAGAGCGGGCTTTCGGATTGGGATTGGTGGACAAGTTGCAACTTGAAATGGCCGGAGAGAAACGGTCACTAACCGAGGAGGGTAAACGGTCTCTTAATACAATCAGGATTAAACCGGCGGCCGCCGCAACAACCCTTTTACGTCTTGAGACGCCACCTTTAAAGCAGAGTGTCGTGGCGGCTGAACTGCTCAAAAGGCCGCAAGTGCGCTGGTCCGATCTTGAGGAGTGTTCAGGTGAGGTTGGTGAACTTGGAGAGCGATTGGGGCCAGCGGCTCGGCGGCAAACCGAAATTCAGATTAAATATGAAGGTTATATCAAGCGCCAGATGCAGGCTGTGGAAAAGTTTAAACATCTGGAGAAGATGAAAATTCCGGCTGATTTCGATTATCGTGATATACCGGGTTTAACGCTTGAAATGACTCATACCCTGCAAGAGATTCGGCCTCTCTCTCTGGGGCAGGCTTCCCGGCTGCCCGGCGTAACCCCGGCCGCAATTTCAATCTTGATGATCTATCTCAAGAAGAGGTGGAAAACTACTTCTTGATAGTTACCCAGCTGGCGCCATTGTTGAGGTTGTATTCTTCGGGCCAGAGCTGCAGACTGATGTAGTGGTTGTAACCGCTCTCTTTGTCATCAAAGAGGTGAATCCAGCCGCCACCACCCTGGCCTAAGGCAATAACCAATTCATCGGCATCGTCATCGTCAAGGTTGCCAACGGCGGGGCGGGTTTCACCTGATAGTTCGTTATATTCCTGCCACCAAGGGATCTCCAGCCAAGCTTGGTTGGTAAGTTTGCCTTCGTCATTAAAATTCTGGATTTCGAAAGCGCCGTTTGAGCCTGAGCCCAAGCCGATGATAATTTCGTTGACGCCATCCCCATTAAGGTCACCGATTACCGGGCGACTCTCGCCATTGAGCTGGTTGTAGTCAGACCATCCAACTTTACCCCAGGCCATATGTTCACCGTTGCCGGAGAGGATCTCATAGGTGCCGCCCGGCATTTCCGGGTTGTCTGCAACCGGGCCGAAGCCGACAATGACATCGTCTTTGCCGTCGCCGTCAAGATCACCGCTGGCCGGGCGAACTTCACCCATGGCCTGATTGTATTCAGGCCAGGTCGAGGTTATCCATGAATGGTGTTTGAGCTGGTTGTCGCTGACTGAAAATACCTCGATCATGCCCATGCCACCCTTTCCCAGGCCGATCAGAATTTCATCTTTGCCATCTCCATCAAGATCGCCGCAGGCAGGCCAGGTTTCGCCGTTGCCTTCATTGTAGCTCCCCCAGCTGACCATTCCCCAGAAGAGATGTTGATAATTATCATCAAGAACCTGAAAATGGCCGTAAGGTACAATCATGTCATTTTCCACAGATCCCATGCCGATGATGATTTCATCTTTGCCGTCACCATCTATATCACCGCGGGCGACTCTTGATTCTCCTCTGAGATCATTGTAGTAAGGCCACTCCATTCGACTCCAGTGGTCGTGGAAGTAATCATTAGTCAGGGTTTTGATCCAGCCGCCATCTTTCGGCCAAGGGCCGGTTCCAGCTACAATTTTTCCGGCCCCGGAGGGTACCTGGAGACGTTCGGAATAAGGGGCGTCGCTTGGGGAAGGATCACTCTCTTCCCCAAAATTCTGGTTAAGCGCCAGCGGGTCGTGGGTAAATGACATGGCGGTTGAGGCCGTCGAACCGGTTTGACTGGTGACGATCTGATCTTTAATAACTTCACTGGAATAATCGCTCTGATTGCCCTCTGCGTCGTAGGCTTTGACCGCAAAAAACCACTGTTGCTTCGTACTTAAATCGGGAATTGTGTGGTTGGTATTGAGGCCGACATCGATCGGCGAAAGGTACTTCCCGCTGGCATTGCCGTAGTAGAGCAGATAGCCGGTTACAGAATCTTCCAGGTTGGGATCCCACTCCAGAGTTATGTTTGTAACCGTTGACGGTTCGATTCCCGAGATTGTTTGACCAACCGTAATCGTGGCCTCGCTGCTGGCTCCAGCGGTGGCGGAGAGATAGTCGGTCTGAACCTGGGCGACACTGGCGTTGCCAGGATTTATCGGAAAGAGAATCCAAGCAAGAACCACAACTAACAGCAGTGGCAATCGAAGAGTTTTAGGCTCGGGTTTGTTTTTCATCAGTTTTTCCTTTTCATATTTTATTTTGCCTGAGCCCTTAAGGGCTCGCGGTTTTGCTTTTCCTCGCCTTAAGGTTGTTGATGATGGGATCTAAGGAGGGTATGAAACCCAGTATCGGTAGATTCAGATAACGAGCCGCCTGACGGCCCGATTTAAAAGCCGGGTCTAAATATTCACGAAAGCCGATGATTACCAGCGCGGCGATAAGGGGCAACAAAGTAATGCCGGTTGCCGAACCCAACCTTTCGCCTCGCCACCAAGCGTAGTGCTTGGTTCGTTTCAGTTCAGTTTTATCTATCTGCAATTGTTCTGGAAGATCGAAATTTTTGGCCTCCCGGATCACTGTCGACTGCCGGTGATAACCGGCCCGCAGGCGGCTTAAGAGACGGTTCGTGTAATAGTTGACAAGCTCGATACCAAGTTTAGTATCCGGGCCGAAATAACCAAGTTTTAGTTGGCCTTTCTCATTAAGGGAAAGTGATAGTGCCTTAATGGCCGTCAGCATGGTGTTCTTATCTTTAAAATTATACCTTGCCAGACCGGGATCGGTTTCTGCGTAGCGCCGCCAGCTGGCTAAAGCCAAGCGGTCGGTAAAAAAGTGATTAGGCGTCATTACCAGACTTTTTAGGGAGATTGTATCTACCGGGCTGGTGGTGACGGCAACCGGGTAGTCAGGGTTAATAATAAGTGAACGGCTCAATGTGAAACGATCAGCTCTTATACCAGTTATAAGCAAGTATGCTGCCAAAGGGAGAATTGCGAGAACCAGCCAGTACGAATGTTGGGTAAGAGCGTAGAGATAGCGTCGTAAATTGAAGAGCATAGGCTTTTCCTCGGGTTGGAGTTGAGTCGGGATGAGGTTACAATTTTGAGATTTAAGTTGCCATCGGATTACAATATTGGTTGATGATCAGGCCGAGAATGGTGGCGCCGGAGACCTCAAGCATAGTTTGGGCCTTCTTGACCATCTGACGCGGTGTTTGATTAGCCAGGACGGTGAGGGCGATTCCATCCGCTTCAGAGGCGAGGGCGATCGGGTCGACCATATGACGGTTGGCCGAAAGTATGGCAGCACTGTCAATAATGGTAAAGGCGTAATCGTAGCGGCACTGGCGGATGATTTCAAGGGCGTTTTTCGTGGTTTCCAGTTTCTCCTGGTAGGTGGGTGCCGGTATAATTTCCAGATTTGCGTATGGGGTTGCCATCACCTGTTTGTCCTGGATGTCTTCAGTCAAGTTTTTTTCGAGGTTGAATTTTGGTTCAAGATTGAAAAATGTATGCAGGGTTGGCGCATGCCAGTGACAGTCAATAAGCAGCACTTTTCCGGTAAGGTTTCGGGCGGCAACAATGCCGAGGCTGGCAGCGAAAGTACTTTTACCCTCTTGAGTGGTGGCGCTGGAGATAACGATTATGGGATTGTCGATCCCCTTAAGGGTTGCCTGTAGGGATGCGAAGATCCTCCCGGTCTCAGCTAGTATCCCGGCAATTTTCGCTTTGCTGTAGGACTCTGTAGGCGTTTGCAATCTCATATCCTCCAAGGACAGGGTAAATGAAAATGGTACTCAGTGATTTTCTCTCTCTCCGATACTAATTAAAAATTAAGCCGTTGTCAAATACAATGTTGTTGTTTTCCTGGTCAGTTGCCGATAGTTAGGGATCCATCAGAGATGGTTAGTTGGCCGGAAAGAAACAGCTCTTTTGCTCGGGCCGGGGTGCCGGAGACCAGGGGCCAGTTACCGCCTTCAGGTGATGATGGGATAGTGACGCTCGTGGTACTGTCGGGAATTGTATCATTGCTCCAGTTGGAGGTGCTGTTCCAGTAAGCACTATACCCATTCCAGGTGGTGCTGTCAGGCGAAGCAATTGAGACAACGCAACCGTTGCTACCGGTTGTCCAGGGACTGTCATTGTACTGGCTTTGGGTGGCTTTAATGCGATAATAATAGATACCGTTGATTTTGTTGGAGATATTTGCCGTACGTTCAGTGCCTGTGTATGCGATATGCAGGTTACTGCTAAAAGAGTTGTTCATGGCTTCTTCCAGAACGTATGTGGTTGAACTGGTTGTCGAGGCTCCCCAGTTGATTTGAAAAAAACCACCGCCATCGCTTGTCGGTACGTCAATATAGCTGGGTGGATCGCATGAAGATAACCCTTGGTCATCAAGATGAAGTCGGCCCCATCCCGTAGTGTGATCAAACCCTGGAGTTTCAATGTCAAAGGCCTGATTTTCTAGGGAATACTGGAGTTGCACCGGGCTGAAATCCGGATTTTCCGAGAGTATAAGGGCGGCGGTGCCGGCAACATGCGGCGTGGCTGCCGAAGTACCGCTAAATCCCAGCGCTCCGTGACTGGCGGTAGAGACGTTGGTATAGGCGGCAATATCGGGTTTGCCGAGGCCCCCGGAGGCGCTGCCGCCGGAGCCATTAGTCGGCCCTTCAGAGCTGTACTCCGGCCGTATATAAGTGCTTACGTCAATAGCGCTGACGGTTGTTACTTGGGCTACATCAGCCAGGTTGGGCAGGCTGCGGCTGGTCAGAATCTCGTCAAGGCGGGGCGTATTGGGGACAAAGATTTCGAAATTGACGGTTCTCGTCGGAGGCGGGGTTTTATTAGCCCAGTAGATAATAAATCCGTAGGCTGCGTTTGAACCATAGGTAGTAAATTCGGCGGCTTCAGTTGGGGTTTGACCGGAAGATCCATTTTGCCAGTTGGTACCACCGTTACAGTAGGCGAAGTCGATTTTTTCCCATCCGCTACCTTCGTCGCGATAGATATAGAGGTCATAATCTTGGTCGACATCCTGCCAGTCGGACCAGCGAGCATAAACCGTAAAGGTGAATCCGGGCTCAAGCTGATAGGCTCCACCGCTGCCGTCGCCGAAATAGTTGATATTTTGTTCACCGTTAAAGTTGTGGATGCCGTCACCTTCAGGATCGTAAAAATTTCCGCCCCAGTGGCGCTGCTGGTCATTGCCAGCGGCTGTAACCCAGAGGATGCCGTCATTGTAGGCGCTGGTCGCCATATCGGCAAGTACGCCAGTGCCATCCCCCGGAGTCAGATTATACCATCCCAGAGAGGTTGAAATGATGTCGATATTACAAGTAGTTCGGAGCCAGTCGACGGCTTCCTGGAGGTCTATTTCGGTGCTGATCTTGGCTAGGTAGATGGCCGCTGCAGGAGCAAGATCATAGACGATTTCAGCGCAGGCGGTACCATGTTTGGAACCGCTGTTAATCTGGGCTGAAGTTTCCCCGTCAACAAAATTTCTTGCGGTTACGGTGGCGGGCAGATCGCTGCCCTGTAAATCGCTGTAGCCGAGGAATCCGACATCAATAACCCCGATTCTGGTGCCCTCTCCATAGATGCCGGCACCGTGCCAGTTGTCGGCATTGATGTCATCGAGAGCTTCGGTGACGAAACTGCCGGAGTAGGCTACGGCGCGGCTTGGGGTTCTGACAAAATAAATCTCCGGGATCTCGGTGAGGTTATTCAAAGATCCCAGAGGAATAAGCATCTGGATGGTCGTTTGGTTCAGATTGTGGCCGGTTACGGTGCCGTTTAGCTCGCGGATTCTATTTTCGATCGTTTTGTGATGTTTTGCCTCACATATTACTTGTACACAGATAGTCCCGGTCAATCCGCTTTTACGGGAGGGAACGGATTCTATGGGAGATCGGAGAATCTCGAGGTTTTCAAGCAGTGCTTTTCCCAGTTTGTAATTGAGTTGGCTGTCCAATTTGGGATTGTGAAATTGCCATTGGAGGTGTCGCTGTTCAATGTTGGGTTGGGGGGCGATAGCTGAAATCCGATGGGCCGGAAGAATGCCGTTGACGCCAATCGGCAAATTGGTTGAGGCGGAGTTGGTTTTGGCAGCACCGGGATCGCTGATTTGCAGAATCAGGAGCAGGAGGAGTAGCATAGTCAGCTTTTTCATCTGTTTCTCCGTCTCTGTCTTGAAAACCCATAATTCGGTATTTTGCGGTTTTTGTGGGTTATTATACTATGAATCTTGATTTTTATTCTGATTTGCCAGGTGTTTTTTAACGGCGTTGCGCAGTTTTTGGTAGCGGCGATAGGTTTTCTGGTAGTGCAAAGCGATCTTTTGCCGGCTTTTAAGGCTCTCCTGTAGTGAGGTGAAGATCTCTAAAGTAAGTCGATCCCGGACTTTGCGGGTTGCGAGTTGTCCCTGCAACTGAGTGTTTAAGGAACTCACCATAGTTTCCAGGGAAGAGATGCGGTGCAACAGTTTGCTCACGTCCGGGGCGGCCATACTGTCATGAGGTTGAGGCAGGAGGTTTCGTGCCGCCTCTTTGTTTTTGTCATCATTGAAGAGGGTGCTTTCCCGGCGTGATGACAGAACTGCTTCAACGATATTTTCATCAATCAATGCCATGCCGTCGGCATAACCGTGAACCAGGGACATGTCGCAGATATAGTTGATCATTCTCGGGATTCCCTGGCTGGCTTTCCAGATTGCCAAGATTGCGGCATCGTTGAAGAGGGTGGCGTAGGTTGGGCAGCCGGCAACATGCAGGCGGTGGCGAACATATTCTCGGACTTCATCCTGGTTAAGTTTTTCAAGATGATAGTGGACGGTTACCCGTTGAATAAATTGTTCAAGGTTAGGTTGCCGCAACTTCTGGCGTAGTTCCGGTTGGCCCACCAGGATAATCTGAACCAAGTGCTCTTTCTCCGCTTCAAGGTTTGAGAGCATCCGGATCTCCTCCATAGTGTTGTCGGGGAGATTTTGAGCTTCGTCGATTATCAGGGTAACCCTTTTGTTCTCCTGGCGTGAGGAGATCAGGAAATCCTGGAAAACAGCTATCATCTCACCTTTATCAAGGCCTTCATGATCGAGCTCGAATTTTCGGCATATAAGTTTGAAAAAAAGTTCAGGGTTAACATCGGTGTGACTTATGACCCCGACCAACAGGTCTTCCGGTAATTGGCGCAAGAGATAGTTGATCAGCGTTGTTTTACCACAACCGATCTCGCCGGATATAACTACAAAGCCCTGATTCTCCTGGATCGCATATCTCAGATGAGTATAGGCGCTGTCGTGTCCTGAACTCATGTAGAGAAAGTCCGGGTCGGGCAGAAGGTCGAAGGGTTTCTCCTGCAAGGCATAAAATTCTTCGTACATGCTCTGTTTCCTATTCGTGAGATTTATTAAAAATAGTTCCTATTAAAGGGGTCTCATCCAAACGTTCGATTGCTTGTTTGATCTCCTGTCTGGTTGTTTTTTCCGCTTCGACAACCAGAACAATACCGTCGACCAGTTTGGCGAATACCTGAGAGTCGGCATTGGTAAGAATGTCGGGGCCGTCAAATACTAGAATTCGATCTTCGTAGCGATCTTTCATCTCTTTGACCAAGTCAGCCATGCGAGCCGCTCCCAGCATTTCCGACGAGGTTATTAGGGGATGCCCACCCGGCATAATCGTCAATTTGTCGATTCCCGGACTAATCAGGACTTCGGAGATTGATGCCTTACCGAGCAGGTAGTCGGCCAGCCCTATGCTCTCTTCGAGGCCGAAATATTTGTGAATTGCCGGTTTTCTCAGGTTGGCATCAATCAGAAGTACGGTACGATCGATCTCTTGAGCGATACTGATGGCAACATTGATGGCGTTGACGGTTTTGCCTTCACCGGGTCCCGGGCTGGTAATCAGTACGGAGTTGCCGCCGATATTGAGCAGGCGTTGTAACATCCGGGTTCTTAGAATTTTGACTTGGTCGGAGGTTGGGTGGATACGGCAGTCGTAGACAATCTTGAATTCATCCAGGCTCAGCCGGTTGAGTTCTTCCTTTTTGGTTTTGGTGATCCCCGGTGATTTTTTTGCGGCAGCTTGTCTGGTTCCGGTAAAATTTTTTTTATCTATGACAATTTTGTTTCTCAGGGAGTGCTTTTCAGTTTCTTTAGAGGGTTGATCAGTTGTTGTTTTTCCATGGCTGTCGGGCTGATTTTTTTTCAGCCCGCTGTTTTTTCTCTCCCGTTCGGTTCTTTCCAACGCTCTTTTAAGTATGTTATTCATGGTCGAAAGCTCTTTTTTCAATTTCGCAGATCAGAGGGATTGCTTGTCTGTCACCAGGCAATTTTCTATTGCGCTGTGAGACAAGCTCTTTTCTTAATTTTTACACTTTATTCCTAGTAATATCAATAGAAAATAGTTATAAATAATAAAAACTGGGCTATGCAGTAAATTCTTGTTGTTCCCATATCTTGTGGTAACGAGAGCCAACTGCATAGTCTGGAAACTTTTTTGCTCCGAAAATAGACGAAAGATCACAAAAAAATTCGTTCTTTTTTCATGTACGTTCGTGGCGAAACACCAACCTCGCGCCAGTACAGGGTAGCTCGTTTTTTGATCGATTCCAGATCCACCTTGCCGGTACTGGTAATCACGCGGCTGAGTTTTTTCGGTACTTCTATTAGGCTAGGTTGCCATCCGCATTTCATCTTCAAGGCTTAAATCGCAGCCATATATCGTTTTCCTGTACAGTAAAAAAAGAGAAGTGCAGGCTTATTCGCGGGTTGTCATGGTGAAAACAATGAAATGCCCCATACGTGTTGTCTGGGTATATCGAAAAACACGATATGTTGCTCTCATGACAACGGATTTAACACTTTCTGTGAAGCAAATAATTGAATTTTATGGAGCTCGATGGAAGATTGAATCAGGTTTTAAAGAAATCAAGCAGGAGGTTGGTAGTTCCAAATCTCAGACCAGAAATCCTGATGCAGTCCTTAATCATCTAAACTTCTGCATGATGGCCACTAACTATACCATATACAGTTGAGAGACCGAGACAGGTACCCTTACCCACATCTTTGGTCGTATAAAAAGGCTCAAAAACATGCTCCTGAACCTCTTTGGAAATCCCGCAACCATTATCAGTAATTTCAAAAAGCAGGTACCACCCGGGATTGCAACCTGCGCAATTAATTGCATAGTCACTATCGAGTAGCTCTTCAGAGGTTGAAATCGTAATATTTCGACCGGAAGCCAGGGGCTGGTCTTTGATAGCATCGGCGGCATTAACTACCAGATTGATAATAATCTGTTCAAATTGCCCGGGGTCAGCGACTATGGGGGAAACCTTTTCTCCAAGGTCAATTTTCAGGTTCACATCTTCGCCAATCAAGCGCGCCAACATTTTATTAAGATCTCTTAAAATTGTGTAAAACCTTATAGCAGGTCTCCCCCGTAGCATCCCGACCAGTGCATTTAATCATCGCCGGATTCATATATTCAACCCGATAATCGGAGGATCCGATATAGACCAAATCACTCATTGATTCCATCATGGAGCGATATTTTTTTCACTTTGATGCAACAGCTCTTTTTCAAGCAAAAGATCTTGCTGCACAAGAGTCTTGTCTTGCAACATCGTGTTGGCATTTACCGCCATCAAATCAAGTTCTGTAAATTTAACCAGATCCCGATTAATTGCTTCACCTGAATCAGGGAGCTGGTTAAAAAAGTGTTAAAAAGGTTGAATTCTTTCTTCCACCAATACCTGACACATAGCCGCCCCCCTTTTTTGGGCTGCGGCAACCAGCATCTGAGTGGCTTTATTACCCCGGCTGTCTTCGGTCTCCCAGAAATTGCTGCCGACAACATCCGGTTGCAGACCGTATGCTAACACAACCCCTTGCCAGCTATCAACAAAGATATAGCCGTTGGTACCAAAACGGATTTCATTAATCCGCCCCATTAATTTTATAAAACTAGTTTTTTTCGTCATAAATCATCTCTGCCTACTTTGTGTTTTATTTCGTTCTTGATGAACTCTTAACCAGATACAACCTTGGCCACAACATCCAGTAACTCTCGCATTTTGAAAGGCTTAACCATTGCGGCGCAAAAACCGTACTCGCTGAAACCAGCCATCACCGGATCATTAGAGTAGCCACTGCAGACTATAGCTTTGGCCTGGGGATCAATCTCATGGATCTTTTTTATGGCCGCTTCTGCGCCCATGCCGCCCGGGATGGTTAGATCCATCATGATGAGATCTATCGGCTTACCCTCCTTCAAGGCCTCCGCGTAGAGCAAAATCGCATCTTCCCCATCTACAGCCGAAACCACTTCATAACCAATTCGAGAGAGCGCTCTGACAACCAGCGATCAAAGCGGGGTCAGGCTTTTACAGTTTGATATTAAAATACTGCAATATTTTGATCCAGGAAGATGTTTTTTCTTCAGAGTTTTTTATTTTTATTGTAAGTCGTTTTATTCCTGTGCTTAAAGTAGAAACGTCTCGCTGAAAATATTTTGCTAATTCTGTCAATGTAGAAGTTTCTAATTGAGTAACAATTAATCCTACTAAAGCGCGGGCCTGGGCCGGGTGATGTAGGGAGCCCTTCTTCTGTAATTCATTTTTTGATAAAGAAAATGCTCGGCAGACAGTCGTTTCAATTTCCTCAAAGTTTGGTTTTTTTGTTTGAAGAGTCTGCCTGTTAAATATTCGATCTAGAAATATATCGTCTCCGAGTACTCGACCATCTTTCACGTTGCCTTGGTGAAATTTATTGTTATTATCTAACCCTGTGCCTTCATTTATAAATTTGGCGAAATTGTGACGTGCTATTGTCAGATTTTCTCCGAATTGTCCTAATACCCAATCCGTTGTCAACCATGTCAGTCTTTCCTTACCCAAGTAACAATTATGTCCGCTCCATTGATAATTCTCCGGTTGTTTAACTAAACCGGTTCGTACAGGATTAAGATGAATATAGCGAACCAGCTCGAGAAGATAGGAGTCTTGGTCGACTAACAGAGCCTTATAACGGCCTTGGAACAGGTGGCCTGATTTCCGGCATTTATCATTTATCCATCGGGTATAACGGAAAGAAATATTTTGGATTATTTTGGATAACGGGATATCAGCAACCTGAATTGCCAGATGAATATGATTGTCCATGAAACAAAAAGCATGTATTCGGTTTCCGAAACGATGCACGCCCTCCTGGATAAGTAGGAAAAGACGGTTACGATCAGAATCAGAAAGGAAAATATCCTGTCCGCCATTTCCTCTGAGCATGACATGGTATAGTGCTCCAGGAAAATGTATGCGTGGTTTTCTCGCCATGGGATAAATTATACAACAAAATTTAAGAATGTCAAACTATAAAAGCCTGACCCCGTTTCTTGACCCCGTTTCGTTGGTTCTTGTTGGTTCCGGATTACTTTTTCTTCAGGCATTTGATGCCTTTGCCTTTGAAGGCCGGGATGAAGCAGCGGTTGCAGGAGTTGCAGGTGGATGGCTCCCGGCGGCCGTTCTGCCACTGGTTGACGAGGTCGGGTTCGTGGATCAGGGGGCGGCAGAGGGAAATTAGAGAGACCCCTTCGTTCAGTAATCTTTCCGCTGTTTCCAGTGAGCGGATGCCGCCGACGGCGATTATCGGGATCGGCAAAGTTTCGGCAAAAGCGCTGATTTCAGTGGCAAAGGGAACT
>DAOVTG010000230.1 GCA_030633185.1 Deltaproteobacteria bacterium | reverse complement strand
TCGACGCCAACATTTAGCCAGCATGCCACCGGTTGTCAGCTCTGGTGTAGAGGCAAATCCACTTTGTCTGGTTTCTCCATGCCCGGTATAAGCAATCAACGATAATATACGGCTAAAACGATTGTCGTATAAGTTGAATTTTGCAAAAGTGCCACTAAAATCATCGCCTACAATCCAGTAGCAATCATCAAGTCGTGACTATTCTCCATATTGTCATGCAGGAGGCGGGCAAGGATTTTGGAAAGTTCTTTTTTTTTGCTGGCGGATAGTATAACAACCTCCGAGGCCGAAAATTTTCGGAGAGCCTTCAGGTTGACCAATTTTTAAAGGATAAAGGGTTTATAAAGAGATGCCCAAATGTTTTTCTTGGTGGCTGGAGATTTCTCTGTTTCAATTATGGCGTGATTGGAGCAAAAAAAGCCGTTACCGTGAAGTCGCAAAAGTTTGTCTGCCGTTGGTCACAGGTATGGCCGCGACAACGGTTATGGAGTTTACTGACCGGATTTTTCTCTCTCATTATAGTATTGCCGCTCTTTCTGCAGTTGTTCCGGCTGGAGTTACGGTCTTTCTGGTTCTCTGTTTCTTGGGTGGGATTGCCAGCTATATCGCAGTGTTTATTGCTCAGTATCATGGCGCGGGCAAGCCGGAAAAAATTGGGGCAGCCTTGTGGCAGGGGATCTTTTTTACCCTTCTGTCAGGTGTAGTTCTGATTTTTATCGCAACCTTTGTGACGACCCCTTTTTTTAACCTGGTTGGCCATAGTCCTGAAATTCGTCTTCTTGAGGGGCAGTACTTTATGATTCTCTGCCAGTGGGGTGTATTGCATGTGGCCATCCAGACTCTTTCCGGATTTTTTACCGGCAGAGGCATGACCCGGCCGGTGATGATCGCAAATATTTTGGGCATGGTGGTAAATATCCCCTTAAATTACGCTCTGATTTATGGTGTGTGGGGGCTGCCTGAATTGGGTATCCGAGGGGCAGCTATGGCCACGGTTGTGTCTTGGGGAGTGGTGGTTTTATGCCTGCTGCCGACAGTTTTCTCTAAGCCTTTCAGGCTGGAGTATAAGCTGTTTGAGACTATGGCACTCGATCGGGAGATCTTGCGGAGACTTCTTAAATATGGTGTGCCGGGTGCCTTGCAGTTTAGTCTTGATGTTTTTGCGTTTACCTTTTTTATTCTTATGGTTGGACGCATGGGGACGGTGCCCCTGGCGACAACAAATATTGTGATTTCAATTAGTTCTCTGGCTTTTATGCCGGCACTCGGTTTTTCTTTCGGAATTAGCAGTATGACGGGTCAGGCCCTGGGCAAGGGGCGGCCCGAAGAGGCCCGGGCGGCCGCATGGAGCGGCATTCATCTACTTCTTATATACACCGTTCTGCTTGATGCTTTGTTTGTTTTTGCCCCTGAAACCATCATCTCTCTCTTTATGAACGAGGGAGAGATGGGAGGGAATTTTGCAGACATTCAAAAGATGGGGGAGATTATTCTAAGGTTGGTGGCAGCCTATATTCTGCTGGATGTTTTTTATATGATTTTTGCGTCAGTCCTGAAAGGCGCCGGCGATACCCGTTTTCTTCTTTTCGTGATATTAGGAGTAACCTTTATCTGTATGATTATCCCGCTTTTTGTGGGCATCACTTATTTCGGGATGGGAATTTATTCAGCTTGGAGCTGTGTCGTTCTATTTATTGCAACCCTCAGTATCTTGATCTCTTGGCGTTACAAAGGTGGGAAGTGGGAACGGATGTTGGTTATTGAAAAGGGGTAACTACGACATATTTATTTCAAGACTTTTTGTTTTTAGTGACATATTTGCGGGCTTTAGTCCGCGTTAGAAGAACAATTGAGAAAAAAGTTCTAAATTCCCCACAAAATTGACAATGTGTATACTTTGTGATAAATTGTAATATGTTTAAATGGAACCCAGATAAGAATAAGTTGCTGTTTGAGACGAGAGGAATTACTTTTGATGAAGTGGTGCAGGCCGTAAGCGATGGATATGGTATTTACGATGTGCCCCACTGGAATAAGAAGCGCTACCCTAAGCAGAAGATAATGACTGTAATAATCAATAACTACGCCTATCTGGTTCCTTATGTCAGGGATGGTGAAAACTATTTTCTAAAAACAATAATTCCAAGTCGAAAAGCAAGTAAGAATATTCAGGAGGTCGAATGATGGTTAAGATAAATAGTGGCAAAGGTGACCTGAATAGTGAAGAGCTGGAGATTCTTGAAGCTTACGAAGATGGAAAACTGGATGGCCCTTCGGTATCTGATGATATGGTTTTCGCAGCTAAAGAGACCTTGAAGAAGAACCGAAATATCAATATAAGAATCTCCGAGAATGACTTGGAGTCGATAAAGTTGAAAGCGGCCAGAGAGGGGATGCCTTATCAGACATTAATCGGCAGTCTGCTTCATAAATATGCATCTGGTTACCTGTAAAAAATGCATTTACGAGGTCAAAAATCATGATAAAAGCGATTGGGGTTATCTATTCGCCCTTTAAAGAACTTGAGAAGATGCCGATTCAACCTAAAAGTGCGGTAGGAAAGGTGGGCAGAGTTGTGCTTGATGATGAGTATTTAGATGGCCTGCAGGATCTTGAAGGTTTCAGCCATATTTACCTGATCTATTATTTTCATGAATGTCGAAAAACTAAGCTGAAAGTAATCCCTTTTATGGATGTCGTTGAAAGGGGTGTTTTTTCCACTAGAGCTCCGGTTCGGCCTAATCATATCGGCTTGTCAATTGTCCGTTTGTTGGAAGTTAAAAGCAATACTTTGGTTATTGAAGGGGTCGATATTTTGGACGGCACGCCGCTGCTCGATATCAAGCCCTATGTGGCAAAATTTGATCAGGTAGCGTTATCTCAAGATGGTTGGATCAAAGCTAGTGAAGAGGAGGTTGCTGGGAAAAGATCAGATTCTCGTTTTCAGTAGATTTCAGGTGGTTCAGAGAAGTGGTTTTTCAGCATCTTGCAGATATCCAAGGATTTTAAAAATTGTTGAGGATGATTGAACGGTTGTACCAGGTTTTTGCTTTGCGTCGTCGCTTGGTGGCCGGGGTTGTTTTATTGCTGTTGCTTGGCGGTTGGCTGGCGTTTAGCCGTCTGCCTTTTACGACTGATGTGGCGGCTCTGTTGCCGGATCGGGGTAGCCGGGCGGTGGCCGATTTTCGTTTATTGGCTAAAGCCCCGCTGGCCCGGCGGGTGGTGTTGCGTTTGCGGGCCGGTTCAGATGTGGAGCAGGCACGCCTTTTTAAAGCGGCTGACGATTTGGCGGCCCGGCTCCAGCCGCCGCTTTTTAGCCGGGTGATCAGTGGGCCTGGCGCGGGTGGCGAGGAGTTGTTACTCTCTTTTGCCTTAACTCAGTGGGCCAATTTGTTCAATGAAAGTGATTACGATCTTATCCGGGCGCGTTTAGCTCCAGATAAGATTGAGAACGCTCTGCATAAAGCCTATCTCAATCTTTTGCAGCCCGCCGGATTTTTGCAAAAAGGGATGATTCTGGCCGATCCCTTAGAGTTTCGCAATCTGCTTTTTCCCCGGCTCGCCTCACTAAATCCGCTAGGCAAAGCCCGGGTCGTGGACGGTCATTTTTTGAGTGAGAATGGTCGTGAGACCATGCTTTTGCTTGAAACTCCGATCGGGATTACCGATTTTAAAGGTTCGCAGCGGCTTTTGCAAGAACTTGATGCAGCGGTAAAAGCGGTGGTGCCGGCGGGAATTGTTGTGGTGCCGCTTTGCGGCCATGCCTATACGGTCGCCAATGCGACTACTATTCAACGCGATATGGTGGTTGTGATAAGTGCTTCATTGGTGGCGCTGTTCCTGATTTTTCTGATTTTTATGCGTCGCCGCCGCGCCCTTCTGGTTTTTTTGTTACCGGTTGCGATTTTGGGGCCGGCGCTGGCGCTGACGGGTCTGATTGAGGGTTCGATTTCGGCGATTACGGTCGGTTTCGGCGCGGTTTTGCTCGGCGTGAGCATTGATTATGGCCTGCATCTCTATTTTGCTTTGCAGAATCGAGCCCGGCGGCCAGGGCTGATTGTTGCAGCTTTGGCAGCACCTTTGCTCGGGGCCGGTTTGACCACAATCGGGGCTTTTTCAGCTCAGCTTTTTTCGGCTTTGCCGGGTCAGCGCCAATTAGCGCTTTTTGCGATTTTCGGGGTTTTTCTGGCTCTGATTCTTTCGCTATTAGTCTTGCCTCATTTTTTGC
>DAOVTG010000206.1 GCA_030633185.1 Deltaproteobacteria bacterium | reverse complement strand
GCCACTGACTGAAGAGAAATCGCCGCCGGCAGTGTTGATATAGCCGCCGGAAACCGTTGAATAAGATTTAGTGGCCATATTGTTCCATCCACCGTTAACCGATGAGTTAGCGCCGCTTGCCGAGCCGTATATACCTCCACTTATTGAAGATTTTTCTCCGTAAGCAGTACCCCCTTCGCCGCCGCTGATCGAAGAATAATCGCCGTTCGCTCGGTTGTAGTAGCCGCCGGAAGTTGTCGAATTAGCACCGTTAGCTTCATTGAATTGACCACCACTAACCGAAGAATTAGTGCCACTGGCAGTATTATAACGACCGCCGCTGACTGTAGAATATCTACCGTTTGCAGTATTGGATCTTCCGCCGCTGACACTGGCATATATATCAGATATCTCATTCTCGGAACCTGCAACCATGCCGCCGTAACTTGAAAAATTGTTTTGACTACCAAGAATCAGATTATGTGAACCGGAACGGTCATCGCCACTTGATGGATCTCGTGATTCATTATAACCAATAACCAGGTTACCTTTGCCGTTAACTGTGCCATCGGTGCTGCCGGAACCGTTTATGATATTGAGGTTGGCACCTGAAATAGTTATTTCATTACCATCACGGGAAAAGTGTTCCAATAAATTTTCAAGCGCCGCAATGCGTGCCTCTAGGGCTTCAACATATGCACTGTCATCTGATGATGGCCAGGTAGTGCGTGAAACACCACCAAGCCTGATTGCCTGCGAACCCATATCGATCCGACCACTAAAAGTAACGCCGTTGGTGTCAATCACAACGGTCGGTGTTCCTGCACTGAATAAACGAGCTGCACTTATGCTGCAGGTGGTTCCGGTCAGATTCTCATATGAACCTATATCTGCCAGACTAAGCCGTGGCGACATAATCTGACCATCGCTTTCAACCTCGACCCAGAAATTTTCGGTGGTCGCATTGTCGGCAATTTTACTGACCGTGATTTCACCGCTTTCAAAGACAAAAAGAAATTTCCCCTCACTTGTTACAACCTTCTGTTTCTCCGCAAACAGCAATTGTCCACCAAATTCGTCATCATAAACCCGTAAAATTATTTCGAGAGTTTGTTCGGTAGTCAATGTCGCACTACGCTCCTGGAGAATCCGCCCCTCAAAACTAAGAACAGCATAGGCTGGTGTTTGACAAGAAAGTGACACCACGAAACTGATTATCATAACTGAGAAAACGATTAGCAAACGTTTACAGAACATAAACAACTCTCCCCTCTGGGTAAAAGTTAGAAAAAAATATTTTTCACTATGGCTCTCGTACAACCTCCGAGATGGCTGTCCGAGAATAGAAATTTTTTCTCAGATCAAGGCATTTTTGATGCCCTCGTAAAAAGTCACGGGATGGCTAAGTAAAAATTTTTACTTGCCAATTTATTAAGGGCGTGCAGGAAACGTAATCTTCGCCTACTTTTCCTGCCACTCGGGAGAACGTTTCTCCATAAAGGCCTTAATCCCTTCAGCTGCATCTTCAGTCGTACACATGCGGGCAAAGGCCTCATTCATATACTCGAAGGCCTTATAGTAATCCTGGTCGGCCGCGCCATAGAAAGCGGTCTTGGCAATCTGTAAAGCGATCGGGCTCTTTTGGGCCAGACCGGCGGCCCATTTTCTGGTTTCAGCTTCGAGTTCGTCATCCGGCACCACCCGGTTGACAAGCCCCATATTTAAAGCTTTATCAGCTTTAATCAACTGGCCGTCGAAAAGCAATTCCAGAGCTTTCTTGCGGCCGATCGATTTACTCACCGGCACAATCGGGCCGATGCAGTTTAGACCGACGTTGATAGCGGTCAAACCGTAGCGCGCCCCTTCCGCCATAACCGCCAGATCAGCCGCCGCCACCAGGCCAGCGCCATTAGCCGCCGCCACCCCATGCACCTGGGCAATCACCGGTTTGCTCATCCGGCTGATGGTAATCAACGGGGTTTCCATAGTCTCGATCCACTCTTTATACTCCATCGCCGTCTTGCCAAAAAAATCGCCGACGTCAATACCGGCACAAAAAACTTTACCGGAACCTTTGACAATAATCACCCGCACATCGTCCCGACCATCGAGCTCCAACAAAGCCTGGTTCAACTCCCGAGCTAACGGCAGGGTGAATGTATTTAAACTTTTGGGCCGATTCAAGGTTATTTCACCAACGTTTTCAGCGACAATTTCAACCAGCACATTTTCATAACTCATATTTTCACCTCTCCTGATTAAATTTTTTCGTAACTATCTCAGCGAACAAGTTTTAATAGATCATCAACACTCGGAAGCGGCCCGTGAAATTCATAGAGAACCCGCCCCCCTTCCGGAGTCAGTTCCAGGATAAAGGTTACCGGAATTTCATCAACCTTTACCTTTACCCCATAAGGATCACCAAAAAGCGGGTAGGGAACTGCATAACGCCGACCAAAATCATCAACCTCATAAAGCTCATCTTTGTAGCCCAGACCGATAATTTTTACCTGATTAGAAAGACCCTCTTTTAGGATTAGACGATAAAGCTCCTTGAGATCATCGGTCTGATCCTTACAGTGAGAGCATTTTACCTTTAAAATTTGTAAAACCACAATCCGAGCCTTAATTTCGGTTAGTTTAAAACTCTCTTTAGGCGAGAAAAAACCAAGATAGGCAGCCATCCGATAATCAACCGGCATCTCCAGAGAGACCGGCGGAACGATCTCTCTGGTCTTGTGCGAAGTCGCACAGGCGGATATCAAAAAACAACTCCCCATAACCAGAATAGAACAAATCAATTTACGTAACAAAAAATCCTCCCATTTTAAGCTCTAAAAAATCCGGCCAACAAGACAACCTCTTGGCCAAATGACCATAACTGCCTTACACAGCCTGTTACTCTTTGTCAACCTCGGAACCTTTTACCTCTTTATCTGCGGCGGCGTCTGAGCCGGTTCAGGGTACCACTGATAATAACAATAATCAAAGAGATGCCGCCCAACGGTATGATCAACCAGTATAAGGGGCCGATGAATTGTTCGAAGATGCGGCCGTTGTGGAGTTCAAAGAGGGCATTCCATAAAGAGATGCGACTTTGGGATCTAATCTCGTCAGGCATGGCGGGTCGCAGTTTAAGACGGCGGCGCAGAGGTTTAAGACCGTCGTTATAATCAGCGACCAGAAGGGCCTGCCCCTGGTAGACGGCAGCACCGGTAACCATGAGGGGTTTGCCCCAGTCGGGATGGTTCCGGGTGGCTTTGCTTTTGAGCTGCATGATCATATTTTCTTTGGTATCCCAAAGATAGAGTCCGCTGAATGATCCGATAAGCAGATTGTGGTCGTCAAGAGCTTCAAAAACCATGGCTCCCATCCCATGAATCGGCAGCGCCTCCGGTGTTCTGGTAAAGGGCACGGTCCCATCGATCGAGCCCCTGTAGAGTCCCTGTTTACTAGCGATAATGAGCTCTTTTCTTCCCTTAAGATAGGCCGCCCGCTGAATCTGGCCAGCCCAGGGATTGTCGGGATCGAGCCCGGGCATCAGGTGAGCGGGAACTGTCAGGCGAACAATCGCAATCAAAAGAGGCGGTCGGACAAGGGCTCCGCTCAAAGCGATAATCGCGAGAAAGAGAGCACTGACAAGACCAAGTTTCAGGTGCCAGCGATAGCTGAAGGCAAAGATTTTTCCGGAAAAAAGAGTCGGTCGTCGCCGCCGTTTGCGCCAGGGAACGTACCAGATAAGGGCTCCGGAAAGACAAAGAAAAAAGAGTATAAGGCCAAGTAAATCGACAAAAATCCGTCCGGGCAAACCGCCGATTGAGCCGTCGTGAATCTTCAAAAGCCAGCGAAAAAGCGGCACCGTCGAGGCCTGCTTCCGGTCGCGAGGCAGGTTTAGAGGGCCAAATTCAGGCGGCCCGTTTTCAATAACAGCCTGATAGACGGCACTGTCGGTAAAGGCCAGAATACGGTTGTCGATCTGGAGAAGATCAACCACTGCTTTATCTTTTAAAACATCATGATCAACCCGATGCCAATTCTCATTTTGCCGGTAGAAAAGACCGGATCGGGTACCGGCATAAAGTCTCTCCTGCGCCTGATTGGCGGCCAAAAGCAAACTGTAAGTATCGCGTTCATAGACGGCCGTCGGAAAACCGCTGGTCAGGGGTTTGAAACTTTTCCCCTGATCCAAACTTTGCCAGACCCCTTCTTTGCCGCCAACATAAAGAATGTTGTCATGGCGAGCGGAAAAAACCGACTCCCGCCAACTCATCCGGTTCCAGTTGCGATAGTGATAATTGGCTGGCATTATCCGAATGGGTAAAGAGTATTTTTTCAATAGCTGGGGATGGTTTAAGAGGATACCACTCAAAGCCATCCAAGCACAAAAAATAAGGGTCAGAAGGGCGAAATATTTGTGCAGCCATTGTAAAATTCGAGTAGTACGGGTTTTGCGCATAAAAACTGCCTTTTATTTGATACACTCACACCCCAGAACACCTCCTGCGGGACGTAACAAGTCACGGAGCAGGCCGCTTTCATACCTTACCACGACTTCGATTGTCAAGATTTTGCCTTGTAGTTATATATAGTTATTGTCAATGTGACTTATTCTTGATGCCCTCGTAAAAAGTCACGGGATGGCTAAGTAAAAATTTCGATATACAAGATGTTGTGGTTTTTCAGGCGCGAGACCATACATGTAGTATGTCGAGTGCCTGAAAAACCACAACAGCGCAGTAGATCGGACTTT
>DAOVTG010000231.1 GCA_030633185.1 Deltaproteobacteria bacterium | reverse complement strand
TGTTTTAAAACTGTCTCCGGCCCGGTAGTTGATCTTTTGCGGGTCGATGTCATGGCCTTTGGCGGCTCTGACCCAGCCTTTGTCAGAGATGATGACCGTGATAGCTTCATTTGGCAGCAGGTCGGTTGAGGTTAGAGCCTGGGCTTCACTGCGGATGACGGTTGGTGAACGGCGCGGGTCGCCATAGCGTTTTGCGTCGGCAGTAATCTCTTTTCGGATCAGGCTTTTAAGTTTGCCAGCCGATCCTAGAATCTCTTCCAGAAGTTTGCGTTCTACATCGAGCTCCTCTTTTTCCCCCCTGATTTTCATCTCTTCAAGTTTGGCAAGATGACGCAGTTTGAGTTCTAAAATTGCTTCAGCCTGTATTTCACTTAAAGCAAAACGTTTAATAAGGATGGGTTTGGGTTGGTCATTGTTGCGAATAATGGCAATGACTTCGTCAAGGTTGAGAAAAGCGATCATCAACCCTGCCAGGATATGGAGACGAGAGAGAATCTTCTCTAGGCGAAAATTAAGTCGGCGGCGTACCACTTCGGTGCGGAAGGTCAGCCATTCGCGGAGTATTTCGGAGAGACCCATGACGCGGGGACGACCGTCCAGGGCAATCAGGTTGAGATTGACCCGGTAGTTTTTCTCAAGATCAGTGGTCGCAAAAAGATGAGCCATCAAAAGCTCACAGTCGACTCGGTTCGAGCGCGGAATGATGACTAAACGAACCGGTTCTTCGTGGTCTGATTCATCTCTTAAATCAGCAACAAAGGGTAGTTTTTTTGCCTGCATTTGAGCCGCAATTTGTTCCATGATCCGGGCCCCGGACGCCTGGTGGGGTAGGGCCGTGATAACGATGTCGTTATCCTCTTTCTGATAGACGGCCCGCATCTTCAAGCTTCCGTTACCCTTTTCGTAGATTTTGATAAGCTCCTGGCGGGGGGTGATGATCTCAGCTTGAGAAGGGAAATCGGGACCCTTGATGAATTTACAGAGTTCGGCGGTCGTCGCTTCGGGATGGTCGAGCAGATGGATACAAGCGGCGGCAACTTCTCTTAAATTGTGCGGGGGAATGTCGGTTGCCATGCCGACGGCGATTCCGGTACTGCCATTTAAGAGAATGTTAGGGAGACGGGCCGGTAAAAGTTTGGGTTCCTGCAAAGTGCCGTCAAAGTTGTCGCCCCAGTCGACCGTGCCTTGGGCCAGTTCACTTAAAAGGAGTTCAGCATAGGCCGAAAGCCGGGATTCGGTATAGCGCATGGCAGCGAAAGATTTCGGATCATCCGGCGCACCCCAGTTGCCCTGTCCGTCAACCAGAGGATAACGGTAGGTGAAGGGCTGGGCCATCAGAACCATGGCTTCGTAGCAGGCGGAGTCACCGTGGGGGTGGAATTTGCCTAAGACATCACCCACCGTTCGGGCCGATTTCTTGTACTTGGCTCCGGCTTTCAACCCCAGTTCCGACATGGCGTAGATAATTCGCCGCTGAACCGGTTTAAGGCCGTCGCCGATATGGGGCAGAGCCCGGTCAAGGATGACGTACATGGCGTATTCGAGGTAAGCTTTCTCGGTGAATTGGCCGAGAAACTGTTTTTCGCACTCATCCGGAATTATCTGGTTTTTCTGGTTCATAGTGTCCTGATTATACCTCAGCCAGACAGCCTTTACTTTCCAACCACTGACGTCGGTCGGCGGCTCTTTTCTTGGCCAGCATCATGTCCATGATCTTGAAATCTTCCTCTTCCCGGTCGAGGTTAAGGCGAACCAGGCGTCTGGTTTCTGCGGCCATGGTGGTTTCACGAAGTTGTAAGGGATTCATTTCGCCCAGGCCCTTGAACCTCTGCAGGTTGATTTTGCCGGTCTTTTTTCCTCTTTTAAGACGATCTAGGATGCTGTTTTTTTCGGTTTCATCGAGGGCGTAGTAGACCTCTTTACCCAGGTCTATCCGGTAGAGCGGCGGCATCGCAATGTAGAGATGGCCAGCTGTGACCAAGGGTTTGAAATGGCGTAGGAAAAGCGCGCAGATCAAAGTGGCAATATGGAGGCCGTCAGAGTCGGCATCGGCTAAGACGCAGATTTTACCGTAGCGCAGATCGTCAAGTTTTGTGGAGCCCGGGTCGACACCGATAGCTGATGAGATGTCGTGAATTTCTTTCGATGCCATAATGATTTCAACATCGCTCTCCCAGGTATTGAGGATTTTACCTCTTAATGGCATGACTGCTTGGAAATTGCGATCCCTGGCCTGCTTGGCGGAACCTCCGGCGGAATCTCCTTCAACTAGAAAAAGCTCACTTAGAGCCGGATCCTGACTGACGCAGTCCGCCAGTTTGCCGGGCAGAGCCGGGCCGCTGGTGATTTTTTTTCGTTCAATCTTTTTGGCTGCCCGTTGACGTTTCTGGGCATTGGTTATGGCTAAAGCGGCGAGCTCTTCACCGATGGCCGGATGTTCATTAAGCCAGAGGCTGAAGGCGTCCTTGACCACTCCTAAGATAAATGAGGCGCTCTCTCTCGAGGTGAGGCGTTCTTTGGTCTGGCCGGAGAATTGTGGTTCCGGCATTTTTAAAGAGATGACGTAACTGCAACGCTCCCAACTGTCTTCGGGGGAGAGTTTGACACCCCGGGGCAGCAAGTTGCGGAAGTCACAGAACTCTTTCAAGGCGGCCAGTAGTCCGCTGCGCAGACCGTTGACATGGGTGCCGCCCTGGGGGGTGGGGACCAGATTTACGTAACTTTCGTTGATCAGCTCGCCCTCTTCAGGAAGCCAGGTGAGGGCCCAGCTTACGCTTTCGTAGCCCCCGTTAAATTTGTGGGTGAAGGGTGGGGCCGGTATCTGCGGATGGTTGCCCAGACTTTGTTTGAGGTAGTCGGCAAGACCGTCAATGAAATGCCACTCGTAGGTCTCGTCATTAACCTGGTCTTTGAAGGAGACTTTAAGGCCCGGGCAGAGGACGGCTTTGGCTCGCAAGGCGTGAACCAGTTTGGCGGCCACAAATTTTACGGAATCAAAATATTTAGGATTGGGCCAGAAACGGATACTGGTGCCGGTGTTGCGGCGGCCTATATCTTCGTTTCTGGTTAATGGATCAGTTGCCTCACCGTTTGCGTAAGCACAGGTGAAACGGCCGCCATCGCGACGAACTTCGACTTCGAGTCGTTCGGAGAGCGCGTTGACAACCGAGACCCCGACCCCGTGCAGACCGCCGGAAAACTGGTAATTTTTTTGGGAGAATTTAGCTCCGGCATGGAGTCTGGTAAGGATTAGTTCGATACCTGGAACTTTTTCCTCAGGATGGAGATCGACCGGCATGCCTCGGCCGTTATCGCGAACCTCAAGTGAGTTGTCGGGGTAGAGGGTCACTTCAAGGCGATTGGCAAAACCGGCAATCGCTTCATCGACGCTGTTGTCGATAACTTCGTGAGCCAGATGGTTAGGCCGGGTCGTGTCAGTGTACATGCCGGGTCGCAGTTTGACCGGGTCGAGCCCTTTTAAAACTTCGATGGAATCGGCATTATAGTCGTTATTATTATTATTGTTATTATTGGACATGTTTAATCCGTTTGGGTGATGGCCAGGGTGTTGATCTTACGATGCAGGTTACGCCTGGTCATCCCGATCAGAGTGGCGGTTTTGGAGATGTTCCAGTTGTTTTGTTGGAGTTTTTGGGTAATGTAAAGTTTTTCAAACTTTCTACAGGCCTCGGCTAAGGAGTCTGACTCCAGCAGACCGTCACACTGGCGATTGTCGTGATTGTCGCCGGTCGGCTGATTTCCGGTTCTCAAATAAGGGGGCAGGTCACTGATCCGGATCAGTTCGCTAATGCACATTATGGAGAGTCTTTCCATTAAATTTTTGAGTTCGCGGATGTTGCCGGGCCAGTCGTAGTTATTGAGTTGGGTGATAACCTCAGGGGCCAGATGTTTAAAGGTTCCGCCATGCTGGTTGTAGTAGTTGCTTAAGAAAGTTTCGGCCAGTAGAGGGATATCTTCTCGGCGATCTCTCAAAGGTGGAACCTGGATCGGTAGAACGTTGAGGCGGTAAAATAGATCCTGGCGAAAATTTCCTGCGGCGATTTCTTGGTCGAGATTTTTATTGGTGGCGGCGATGATGCGGACATCGATGGGGATGGTTTTGCCGCCTCCTAAACGGGTCAAGGTTTTCTCCTCCAGAACTCGAAGTATCTTGGCCTGGGTGTTAAGGCTCATA
>DAOVTG010000172.1 GCA_030633185.1 Deltaproteobacteria bacterium | reverse complement strand
CTTTTCTTGAGGAGATTCGTTTTCCCGAAAGCTGGCTGCCGCCGCGTGAATTGCTGGTTATAGCGTACACTTTTGCCGCTTTGGAGCGGGTGCGCGATTACCGCGACCAGGCGGCGGAGCGGGCCGCAGATCTTTTTACGCCGGTAGCCTCGGTTTTTGCCGATATCGGCTCGTTTGCGCCGCAGGCTCGTCTGATCGAGAGCTGTATTAATGAAGAAGAGGAGATTCGTGACAACGCCAGCTTAGAGCTCAAGGATATTCGTCGGCGGATTGCCTCATCAAGGCGGCAGATCAGCACCCAGCTTAATGAAATCCTCACCAATCCGGAATTTGCGCCTCTGATTCAAGACAACCTGGTTACAATTCGCAACCAGCGTTACGTACTCCCTCTAAGAACTAATTTTCGTAGCGCCATTCCCGGCATTATTCACGACCACTCCCGCACCCGGCAGACCTGTTTTGTTGAACCCTTGGAGAGTGTCTCCCTTAATAACAACCTTGCCCTTTTACTGCAGGAAGAGAGACAGGAAGAGATCAATATCCTGCGTATGCTCGGTGATCGCTTGCGCCATGCCGCACCCCTGATCATTGAGACTCTGGAGAAAATTCTAGCTCTTGACCAACTTCAGGCCAAAGCCCTTTTTGGCGAGCAGATTAAGGCCTCGGCCCCGGTTTTACTGGAGTCTTGGGAAACCGGTTTTGCGCTTAAAAGTGCTCGCCACCCGTTGTTGGTTGCATCTTTAAAGCCCGGTCAGGTGGTGCCCATAGATATCGAGTTTCCGACCGGGCGTTGCGGACTGGTGATCTCTGGAGCCAATACCGGCGGTAAAACCGTAAGCCTGAAAACAGCCGGTTTAATCGCTTTGATGGCCCGTTGTGGTTTGTTGCTGCCGGTCGCTCCTGAAAGTCGGGTGCCGCTCTTTTCCACGGTGCTTGCGGCGATCGGCGATGAGCAGAATCTGGCGGCCTCGCTGAGCACCTTTTCCGGTCATCTTCTAGCGGTTAAGACTATTTTGGAGGAGGTCGATGCACGCTCCTTGGTCTTACTTGATGAACTCGGTGTCGGCACCGATCCCAAAGAAGGGGCGGCTTTGGCTCAAGCCGTGCTGACCGAGCTCAAAGAGCGGCGGGCGATCTTTATGGTGACCACGCACTATAATGACGTTAAATCCTATGCTTATGAAGAGGAGGGGGTCAGCAGTGTCGCGGTCGCTTTTGATCCGGCCAATTTTCGCCCGCTTTATCATCTTCAATATGGGGTTCCGGGACTGAGTAACGCTTTGTTGATTGCCCGTAACTTAGGTTTTTCGCAAATTTTGGTTGAACGTGCCCGTTCACTTCTGGACGAGGGTGAAAATCGAACGACAAATCTGGCGGTTCAACTCGAAAAACGTCTGGCTCACACCGCCAATCATGAAAAAGAGTTGCTTCACTTAAAGCAGCAGGCTCGAATCGAGAGTGATCGTCGGCAACGGCTGATGGTTGAGCTGGAGTTTGAGAAAGAGAAGGTTCAGACCGGTGCCCGGGAGCAGATTGCCCAGTTGGTTAAGGAGGCGCGATTAAAGTTCAAAGTGCGGCTTACGGAACTGGAGGCGGCCAAAACTAAGTTGGAAACGGCGATAAAAGCGGTCGGTAAAGCCGCTTTGAGAGAGTTGCCGGAGGTTAAAGTCGGTAAGCTCCGCAACGCCTTTAATGAAGTTCGGGGCGAGGTTCTCGGGCTTTTGCCGAAACCGGCTCGGGCTCCGGCCGTGGTTGATTATGAGAAACTTGTGGTCGGAGACCGGGTTCAGGTTGCCGGTCAGACCAAGGCGGCAACAATTGTTGCGATCGACACTTCGCGCCAGCGTCTGACTGTGGTGCTGGATGGTAATCTGCGGGTTACATTGACGCCGGATAAAATCAGTCGGCATCTGCCCGCGACGGCGAAAGGATTCGGATCCGGCAAAGAAAATTCGGTCAAGATCAGAAATGTTGCCGCCGAAGATGGCGGTTCCGGTTTGGGGCGCGGTGCTCTCGGGGTGACCGGGGCGACTCGGGTACTCAATTTAATCGGTAAACGGGTTGATGAAGCCGCCGACCTGCTTAGCGTTTTTATCGACCAAGCGATTGTTGACGGACAACTTCAGGTTGAGATTGTTCATGGGCACGGCACCGGCCGCCTGCGCCAGGGAATCCATGAGGTGCTTAAAACTTTGCCCTATGTCAGCAACTTCTCTCATCCCGATGCCGCCGCCGGTGGGGCGGCGATTACGATTGTTGAATTGGTGCAGCGGTAATTGTGTTTACCCCTTCGTTACTCTTTTACGCCCAGGTAGCATTTAACCTGCCCCTCAATACGATCTTTACTTACCGGGTCGATGATCCCGCAATTATTGCTCGTCTTTTGGTCGGCAAAAGAGTGCTGGCCCCATTTCGCAATCGTTTGACCAGTGGTTATCTGGTTGGTTGGAGTGAGCAATGTCCACCTCTCAAAGAGGGGGTTGTTCTGCAAACTCTGGCTGCCGTGGTCGATGAAGAGCCTCTTTTTAATCAGGATCATCTTGCTTTCTATGAGCGTGCCGCTCACTACTATCAGACCCCCTTTGGCGAAGCCCTGCATGCACTTTTGCCGAGAGGTTTGCAATATCGTCAGCGCCGCTTGTTGGGTTTAGGGGAGAAGGCACTTGATCTCCAAGCCAAAACCCGTTCGCCGCTGCTCGCGGAAGTTTTAAAGTTGCTGACTGCCACCGGTTCTCTGCCACTTGAAGAGTTGGCTAAAAAACTTGCAGTCCAGGTGCCTTTGGCTCGTCTGAAAGCCCGGCTCGCGAATTGGGTCAAGCAAGGTTGGCTGATTAGTGAAGATCAACTTTTGCCGCCTTTAGTTAAAGCGCAGGTTGAGCTGATCTATGAAATTGTTGACAAAGCTGCAATTATCGAGGCCCTGACCAGCTCTAAGATTGAAAAAAACAAACGTTATCAAGTGCTTGAGTTTATTGCGGCGGGAGGATTTTTCAGTCGCCGCCGGTTTTTGAGCGCCTTTAGCGGCGCTTCAACCTGGCTTCGTCGCTGGCAGGATTGCGGCTGGCTTAAAGCATCCGAAATTCCTAAACTTCGCTCCCTGTCGTCGGACGATAGTGCGCCTCTGGCAACCCCCCGGCAAGCGGTGACGCTGACCCCTGCTCAGGAAGAGATTTTTGCCCGGATTAATTCCACGTTAGCCCCGGAAAAGTTTGCCCCCTATCTTCTGCATGGGGTAACCGGCAGCGGCAAAACTGAAATTTATATAAAATTGATCGCCGAGGTTATCGGGCAGGGGTTGGGAGCCATCTATCTGGTGCCGGAGATTGCCTTAACGATTGAACTGGTCGATCGCCTGATTCATGAATTCGGTCCCCGGGTTGCGGTTTTGCATAGTGGCTTAAATGCCGGTGAGCGTTATGATCAGTGGCGGCGGATTGCTGCGGATAAGGCTCAAATTGTTGTCGGGGCGCGTTCGGCGGTTTTTGCGCCGCTGGCCCGACCGGGAATTATCGTGGTTGATGAAGAGCACGAACCCTCGTACAAGCAGGAGTCGGGATTTGCCTATAATGGTCGGGATCTGGCTCTGCTCAGAGGGCAGATGGCCGGTTGTTGTGTCGTTTTAGGCTCGGCGACACCGGCCCTGATCAGTTATCATGGGGCGCAGGCCGGGCGTTACGAACTTCTCTCTCTGCCTCAGCGTCTTGATGAAAAAGCGATGCCCGAAGTCGAGATTATCGATCTCGGCAAAGATCAGAAAAACATGTTTGCCTGGGATGGTTTCAGCACCCGACTGCTTGAGCGCATGAAAGCGGTCTTCGCCAATGGTCGTCAAGTGATGCTTTTTCTCAATAAACGCGGCTTTTCCCGAACCCTCTATTGTCTTAATTGCGGTTACATGCCGGAGTGTCGTCTTTGCTCGGTGCATCAGACGTTTCATAAAAGTTTGGAACTCCTCGTCTGCCACTATTGCGGAGGTCAGCAGCCGGTGCCGGAAATTTGTCCAAAATGTGGCGGGAAACGGTTCTTTCCCTTGGGTATCGGGATTCAGAAGTTGGAAGAGGGGTTGGCGCAGCATTTCCCCGAGGTTCGGGTTTTGCGCCTTGATCGTGATGCGACCCGGCGTAAAGGTGAACTCGGGCGGATTATAGAAGATTTTCGGCAAGGCAAAGCCGATGTTCTGCTCGGCACTCAGATGTTAGCCAAGGGCCATAATTTCCCGATGGTCGATCTCGTCGGCGTCATCTTTGCCGACCTCTCCCTGGAGATGCCGGAATTTACCGCCCCCGAGAGAACTTTTCAGCTCTTGGCCCAGGTCGCAGGACGCACCGGGCGTGGACGCGATAGTTCATCGGGCGAAGTGATTATTCAGACGTTGCAGCCCGACCACTATAGCGTGCTCACTGCGGCCGCCCATGACTACGTCGCCTTTTATAGTCAGGAGCTTGAAAGTCGGCGCGAACTCGGGTTTCCGCCCTTCTCCTATCTTGCCAATTTAAGAGCGGTCGGCCCCGATGAAGAGAGGGTACGCGAGTTTCTGACAACCGTAAAAAAACTCGGCCTTGAACTTCTCGGCCAAAAATCGACCGGCCTGCACGATACCCCGCCGCCCATCGTCCTGCTAGGGCCGGTGCCTTCGGCAATTGTCAAAGTTCAGAATCGTTATCGCTGGAACCTTTTGATTAAGGCCTCTCAACGTACACTATTGCATAATTTCCTACGCCAGTGGCGACAGCAGCTTGCCGCCGCTCCCCCGTTAACTTGGCGTCTCGATATCGATCCGCAGTCATTTTTTTAAAAAAATTTCCCAATAATTACAACGCCGATGGAGTGTTAAGATGGGCTTATTGAATGGTTTTAAAGCGATTAAGGATACGGTAAAAAAGCAAATTTCGAAGGAGTTTCTCGACGCTGCCAAAAAAGGCGAATTTCTGATTCCGCAAACCTATCTTGAAGCCGCCCTGCGTCACGCCCTTAAAAACGAGGAAGGGGTTGAGGTCGAGACCGTTAATTTTCATGCGCAAGGTATCACCCTGAACCTTGCTATCAAGCAACTTGGCAGCTCTCTTAGCTGCTCTCTCCTGATTAAAGCCAGCAAACTCAAACTTTCCGGTAATCAGCAGCAGGTCTTAGTCTCCATTATCACGCAAAAGGTGTTGGGCAGCAATTTCCTTGGTAAGGTCGCCACCGGTCTCGCCGGAGGTATCATCGACCGCATTCTCACTGATAAAATTAAAGATCAGGAGATCGTTTCCCACATCACCACCAAAGATCAACAGACCGATATCGAAATCGATCTCTCCACCTTGGCACCCATCCAGAAACTGAACCAACCCTTACCCCTGCTCGGCAAATCACCCCTCGACCTGATCACCATAAAATCAGTCCACCACGTCCCCGGCGGTCTGATGCTAAAACTCGAACAATCGGTTTTTTTGAAGCGGGTATATGTGAAAAAATGAAGCTGTCAATGGCTCCATACAGTTTTCGGTAAAAATGATTGACAGGGTTAGTACTGGCTGGTAATAATTTCGCATAATTAATTCAGGCTAAAGACAATGGGCAGCAAAGGGAAGAATAACAT
>DAOVTG010000029.1 GCA_030633185.1 Deltaproteobacteria bacterium | reverse complement strand
TAATACCGACCACGGTTGCAAACATAGCTGGCAAGATGATTTGGGAATCGCCGGTCAATTCATAGGCCAGAAAGATAGCTGTTAGAGGAGCATGAGTCACGGCTGAAAGGAAGGCTCCGAGGCCGACCACTGCGTAACCGTCAGGCGAAAGCACTAATCCCGGAAACAACTGGCTGGCAATCTGACCACAACTTTCACCAATCAAGACCCCCATAAACATAATCGGTGCAAAGAGCCCGCCAGCACCGCCGGCACCGAGACAGATTGAGGTCGCGAGCATCTTCATGAAAACCAGAGCCAACACCATATACCAGACTGGAGAGTGGTAAAAGACATGCCCCATATGCTCATAAACATCACCCATGACCTGGGGGAAAAAGAGCCCGATGATCCCGACCAACAAGCCACCGAGAGCCGGTTTCAGATAACGAGGAAAAGTCAGTTTGGCGAAAAAGTCCTGGATGAGATAGAAAAAACGGATAAAAAAAGCCGCCAACACACCAATCACCAGCCCCATCGCCATATAGACAAAGAGTTCCCAAAAACTTCCCAGGGCAAAGGCCGGAGCCGCAAAAAGGCTCTCTTCACCAAAAATCAAGCGGGTAAAGACCACCGAAGTCGCCGAGGAGATAACCACCGGCGTGAAAATGGCCAGACCGATATCACCCATCATGATTATTTCCAAAGCAAAAAAGACCCCGGCAATCGGAGCATTGAAAGTTGCGGCAATACCGCCAGCAACCCCGCAGGCAATGAGCAGACGGACACGGGCCTGGTTAAAGGAGAAAAAACCGGCAATCATCTGCCCGATGGCACCGCCGATAGTTGCGATCGGCCCCTCCTGACCGGCGGAGCCGCCGCTGCCGATAGTAATTGCCGGAGCCAAGATCTTGAGCCAAATATTGCGCCGGGCGATACGACCGCGCCCGAGATTGACGGTTTTTAAGAAATTAGGCAGACTATAACCACAAACATAACCGGGGCAAGCCATCTCCAGAGGAATCAAAAGAAGACCACCGCACATCGGCAACAAGGGCATGAGATAAAATTTCCACCCCCCTTGACCAACGCCAAGCAAACCAGAGCCGGCAACAAATATATATTCGTGAAAAAATCCGATCGAAAAACGTAGGCCCCAGTTACCCAGAGCACTCAAAGCCCCGATCAGAACGGCGAGAAAAATGAGAAAATAGTTTTCTGACACACCAAAGCGTTTTTTCAGAAGAACTATTTTGTTTATAAAATTCTTGCGGGATATCATAAAATTTCTTATTCCACCGTCACACTCTTGGCCAGATTACGGGGTTGATCGACATCGGTCCCCTTCAAGACGGCAGTGTAGTAGGCCAGAAGCTGTAGAGGAACCACGTAGAGTAAAGGATTAAGCTCCTCACCGACGACCTCGACGACAAAACGGTCGACTCCTGAGACCTCTTCCGGCACCTCCAGGTCGGGGCCGGAAAAGAGTAGCAAACGCCCATCTCGGGCCGCAACTTCTTGAAAGTTGCTGATAATCTTTTCGAGATGACGATCCGGTGGAGCCAACACGACAACTGGCATATTTTCATCAATCAGAGCGATCGGACCATGCTTCATCTCTCCGGCCGGATAGCCCTCGGCATGGATATATGAGATCTCTTTCAGTTTAAGAGCCCCTTCCAGGGCTATCGGAAAGTTAAGCCCTCGAGCAAGATAGAGGTAGTCATTGACGTGATGATATTTACGAGCCATTTTTTCAAGTTCCGGAGCCCGGGCTAAAACCTTCTCCAAGGCAACCGGCAAATGTAACAGGGCTTTAACCTGCCGACTGATCTCTTCAGCACTTAAAGTCTGTCGCCGGGCCGCCATCTCCAACACCAACAAAAATAGCGCCGTTAACTGGGTCGTAAAAGCTTTGGTCGAGGCCACCCCGATCTCGGGGCCGGCATGGGTATAAAGAACCCCGTCACAAAGTCTGGCGATACTGCTCTCCATAACATTGCAAAGCGCCAGCAAACAGGCACCACGGCGTCTGGCCTCCTGCAGGGCGGCCAGGGTATCGGCCGTTTCGCCGGACTGCGAGATGCCGATGACCAGGGTTTCAAGCCCGACCAGAGGATCACGATAACGAAATTCCGAAGCGATATCAACCTCGGTGGGAATCCGAGTCAGGCTTTCAAACCAGTACTTGGCTACCAATCCGGCATGCCATGAGGTTCCGCAGGCAACAATCTTGATCTCTTTAAAACTTTGCCATTGCTCTTCACTGAAACCGATCTCGGAAAGATCAACTCCACTACGATCTTCATTCAAACGTCCCAACAGAGTGTTACTGACGGCATCAGGCTGCTCAAAAATCTCTTTAAGCATGAAATGTTTATAGCCGCTTTTTTCGGCCATAATCGGATCCCAAGCAATCCGCCGGATCTCTTTTTCCCGTTGATCGCCATCGGCCAAACCAATTATTCGCATTCCTTGTTCAGCAAAAACTGCGAGTTCGCCATCATCGAGAAAAATTACATCCCGCGACCAGGCCAGGAGAGCCGGAATATCAGAGGCGACAAAATACTCTCCAACAGTTTCTCCAAGAGCCAACACCAGCGGACTGCTCTGCCGGACGGCAATCATTTTTTCGGGCTCCTGTTCATAGAGAACAGCCAGAGCATAGGTTCCTCGAATCCGGAGAAGAGCCTGTCTGACTGCATTTTCAAAATCAGTACCAGCTTTAAGTTCACGGACAATCAGGTGACTTATGACTTCGGTATCGGTCTCGGAAGAGAAAGTGTGACCAAGAGCTATCAACTCCTGACGCAGTTCGAGATAATTTTCGACAATCCCGTTGTGAACCACAACCACTCCCTCATAATTGTGAGGGTGAGCATTCGCTTCGGTCGGCCGGCCGTGGGTCGCCCAACGGGTATGACCGATAACCGGGGTTCCGCAAAGATTCTTTTCTCGAATCTTATCTTCCAAGCCGATCAGCTTTCCCACACTGCGATGAATTTCAATTTTATGATCATTGAGAATCGCCAAACCAGCAGAGTCGTAACCCCGGTACTCAAGCTTACGTAACCCATCAAGTACAATCGGAACCCCATTTCTTGGCCCCATATAAGCAACTATTCCACACATATTATTGCTCCTCTGAAGATGGTCTACGCCAAGCCATACCCCGCCCGGCAAGTTCTTTCTGTCGAGTTCTAGTCGTCACCAATGCATTATCAGCAACATCCCGGGTTACGGTTGAGCCGGCCCCAACCAGAACATCGTCACCCAATTTCAGCGGTGCAACCAATTGCGAGTCACTACCAACGAAAACCCGACGACCGATTATGGTTTTGAATTTTTTGAAGCCGTCATAGTTACAGGTGATGGTACCGGCTCCTAAGTTACTGTACTCGCCAATCTCAGCGTCACCGATGTAAGCTAGATGGGAAGCTTTGGCACCTTTACCAAAACGAGCCTTTTTAGTCTCGACAAAATTGCCGATCTTAGCTCCGGCCCCAATCTCGGTTCCGGGCCGGAGTCGAGCAAAGGGTCCAATTTGAGAGTTTTCTTCGACAACCGCATCCTCAAGAACCGAATAGTGCTTAATCTCAACCTGATCACCAATCTTGCAATTTTTAATTTGGGCTCCAGCCCCGATATGACAACTTCCACCGATTTCAGTTTTACCACTTAATGATACCCCGAAACTGATCTCGCTATCCTGTCCCAGTGTTACCTGCGGACCGATGCGGACAGTTTCAGGGAAACGCACCGTAACCCCGTTGCTAAGCCAGTAGCGGGAGATTCTGGCGGCCATGATTTTCTCCAGATCTATAAGATCCTCTCGCGAATTAATCCCCAGAATTTCGCGATAGTCAGAAATATCAAAAATTGCCGTAGATGCACCATTTTGACGGGCAAATGCAACCATATCGGTTAAATAATATTCACCTTGAGCGTTATCATAATCGGTCTCAGCCAGAGCCCGGCGCAAAAGATCAATATCGACCAGATACGTACCACTATTAATACGCTTAACCAAAAGTTGCTCCGGGGTCGCATCTTTGGCTTCGACAATAGCTTCTGGTAAGCCTTCATTATCGAGTATAATCCGGCCATAGCTGCCACCATCATCTAAAACCGCAGTAAGAACTGTTAATTGCGACCGATTCCGGCGATGTTTTTGATAAAAAAGTTGCAAGGTTTCAGAACCTAATAAGGGCACATCACCACAGAGGATAAGTACTGTTCCCGAAACCCCATCAAGGGTTTTAAGCGCAGCCGTGACCGCATCCGCAGTTCCACGGGCTTGGGTTTGACGAGGCCAGTCAATTGCAAAAAATTCGGACAGCGAATTTTCTACCTGATCACCATCTTGATCATCACTGACAACCACCAGTTGCTTTTTAATGCCCAATTCAGCCAAGGCCCTCAAAGGATATGACAAAAGAGGCTCTTCAAGTAACTTATGCAGCACTTTGGGGAGTGCCGACTTCATTCGAGTTCCCCGACCGGCAGCTAGAACGATAGCGGTTATATTTTGCATAACAAGCTCTCCCTATCAATTGAATGGCTAAGCAAAAAGTTCGATACACAAGGAGATCGAACTTTTTACAACGCCATTAAACGAAAAAAACGGGAGCTTGTCAACTCCCGTCTAATAAGCCTGGTTAGGGCTGCATACAGTTTCTCATGAATAAAGTCTATCGATAATCAGATCTTGGCAATCGCAATTCGGTTCATAGCCCGATCCAGAGCTGCCAACTCCTCGTAATGGTCTCGATCTTCATGACTCATCTCAGCCAGACGACCTTCGGCCCGAAGACGCGCTTTTTCAGCCCGCGCAACGTCTATTTCTTGAGGCAGTTCGGCTGCATCCAGCAGGACAATCACTCGATGATACTCAACCTCGGCATAACCGTGTGATACCGCAACATATTTCAGCTGATCACCCTGACGATATATCAGTTGTCCAACACTGATGGTTGCCAAAAAAGGGGTATGACCCGGCAAGACACCAAACTGCCCCTCTTCACCGGGAGCAATGACTTCATCAACCTCGACATTCAAGACCTGGCGATAAGGACTGGCAATCTCTAGAAGTATTTTATCACTTTCCATTATAGTAACATCTCACTTATAAAAACTAAACCCCAAGTTTCTTGGCTTTCTCAACAACTTCTTCAATTCCACCAACCATATAGAAGGCCTGTTCCGGCAGATCATCATATTTACCGGAGAGAATCTCTTCGAATCCGCGAATCGTATCTTCGAGTTTGACGTAGACCCCCGGGGTTCCGGTAAACTCTTCAGCAACAAAGAATGGCTGAGAGAGGAAACGCTGAATCTTACGAGCCCGGCTGACCACCTGTTTATCTTCTTCCGAAAGCTCATCCATACCCAGAATTGCGATAATATCCTGAAGATCTTTATAGCGCTGCAAAACCAGCTGAACTTCACGGGCGATAGTATAATGCTTATCTCCCAAAACCCGGGGATCAAGAATCCGGGAAGATGAATCAAGCGGATCAACCGCCGGGTAAATACCAAGTTCGGCGATCTGACGGGATAAAACAGTAGTCGCATCAAGATGAGCAAAAGAGGTTGCCGGAGCCGGGTCGGTCAAGTCATCCGCAGGGACATAGATCGCCTGAACCGAGGTGATCGAACCTTTTTTGGTCGTCGTAATTCTTTCCTGCAATTCAGCCATCTCGGTCGCCAGGTTAGGTTGGTAACCAACCGCCGAAGGCATGCGCCCGAGCAGGGCTGATACCTCGGAGCCAGCTTGCGTAAAACGGAAAATATTATCGATAAAGAGAAGCACATCCTGGCCCTCTTCATCACGAAAGTATTCGGCTATGGTCAAAGCCGAAAGGCCAACCCGAAGGCGGGCTCCCGGAGGCTCATTCATCTGTCCAAAAACCAAAGCCGCTTTCTCTAAGACACCTGAGTCTTTCATCTCGTGCCAAAGGTCATTACCTTCACGCGTCCGTTCACCAACCCCACCGAAAACCGAGTAACCACCGTGCTGGGTTGCGATATTATTGATAAGCTCCATAATGACAACGGTTTTACCAACCCCGGCACCACCAAAGAGGCCGATTTTTCCGCCCTTCACATAGGGAGCCAGCATGTCGATAACTTTGATCCCGGTCTCAAGGAGAGCAAGTTCGGTACTCTGCTCTTCGTAGGTCGGAGCGGGACGATGAATAGGATAGCGTTTTTTCTCGCCAATCGGACCCATCTCATCAACCGGGTCACCGATAACATTGATAATTCGACCCAGTACTTCATGACCTACCGGCATCGTCATCATCTCGCCCAGATCCCAGACTTCCATGCCGCGAATCAAACCATCCGTGGAGTCCATTGAAACTGCACGAACCGTATTCTCACCCAGATGTGAAGCAACTTCACAAACCAGATTCCAATCTTTGTCGTTAAGAGATTTATTGGTAATCCGCAGAGCATTGAAAATATGAGGTAACTTTCCTTTTTCGAACTCCACATCAACAACAGGACCAATTACCTGAGTTATTCTGCCAATATTCTTATCGCTCATTCCCTTGTACCTCTTAATCGGTTTTTATCAGAAAATAAAAATTCGTGAACTAATTACTGAGTGCTTCCGCACCGCTGACGATTTCCATCAATTCCGTGGTGATTGCAGATTGCCGAGCCCGGTTATAGAGCAACGTCAGTTTGGCTGTCATCTCACTCGCATTATTGGTTGCGGAATCCATAGCCGTCATCCGTGAACCATGTTCACTGGCAATCGATTCAAGCAACATACTAAACATTTGTGTATAGATGTAGCGAGGTATAATATCGGCCAACAGGGCATCTTCCGAAGGCTCGTAAATATACTCGACCGGAATTTCATCCTCAGCCAAGGCTTTGGGTTCGAGAGGAAGCAGGCGTTTGACGACAATGTTCTGGGTCATCGCCGACTTGAACTCGGTATAGGCGACATAGACGGCGTCAATTTCACCCTCAACATAGCGATCAATTACGGGGCGAGCAATAGATTCGGCCTGACTAAAACTGGTGGTTCCGGGATTGAGTTCTTCGTTCTTAAACTCCCAGTTACGACGCTTGTAGTAATCTCTGGCCTTGCGACCAACGACACTCAAGACAACTTCCTCGCAAATCTCTTTTTTCTCATTAAGAAAAATGTTTGCCGCCTTGATCACGTTAGTATTAAAACCACCACATAGTCCCCGATCCGAGGTAATCACCAAGAGCTCAACATTTTTCTCATCTCGACGCTGGAGCAGAGGATGTTTGCCGGGCTCCACGCGAACCGCAAGACTGGCCAACACATCACTCATTTTGGCCGCATAGGGTCGCGCCTGAACGACACTCTCCTGTGCCTTCTTCAGTTTTGAAGCAGCCACCATCTTCATCGCTTTGGTTATTTGCTGGGTACTCTTAACGCTGCTTATGCGTTTCCTGATATCTTTTAGATTTGCCATCTATCTATTTTCCTGCCGTGACCAAAAACTTTACGCACCAAACTCCTGATCCGTTGAGAATCGGAGATCAACAAAACTCAAAAAACCTTAAGGTTTAAAAACCTCTTTAAAGGCTTTTAAAAGATCTTCAACCTTGACTTTGAGGTCATCATCAATGTTCTTTTTATCTCTAAGTTCATCCATTACCGCACTGTAGTTTGCGGCAACAAAATCATTGAGTTCAGATTCATAACGAAGCAAAACCGATACCTCATAATCATCGATAAAGCCGTTAATTGCGGCGTAGATGATAAGTACCTGTTTCTCCATCGTCAAAGGACTATACTGATCCTGTTTGAGCAATTCGACCAAGCGGATGCCACGAGCCAGCATAGCCTGGGTCGTTTTATCAAGATCACTACCGAACTGAGCAAAAGCAGCCATTTCACGATACTGAGCCAGATCAAGCCGCAGTGAGCCAGCGACCTGTTTCATCGCTTTAACCTGAGCCGAACCCCCAACCCGGGAGACCGAAAGTCCGACGTTAATTGCGGGCCGGATACCGGAATAGAAGAGATCGGATTCCAAAAATATCTGACCATCAGTAATCGATATAACGTTGGTCGGAATATAAGCCGCGACATCACCGGCCTGGGTTTCAATAATCGGCAGAGCCGTCAAGGAACCGCCACCACGCTCATCACTCATTTTTGCGGCCCGTTCAAGCAGACGGGAGTGAACATAGAAAACATCCCCGGGATAAGCTTCACGTCCCGGCGGGCGACGCAGTAACAGAGAAAGCTGACGGTAAGCCACGGCTTGTTTCGAAAGATCATCGTAAATGATCAAAGCGTGTTTGCCATTGTCGCGGTAGAATTCGCCCATCGTAACCCCGGTATAGGGAGAGAGAAACTGCAACGGAGCCGGCTCACTGGCGGTCGCCGCAACCACGGTGGTGTACTCCATGGCGCCATGCTCTTCGAGTTTGGCCACAACCTGGGCAACGGTCGACCGTTTCTGCCCGATCGCAACATAGATACAGTAAACATCGGTATCTTTCTGATTGATGATAGTATCTAAGGCAACTGCCGTCTTACCGGTCTGGCGGTCACCAATAATCAATTCGCGCTGACCCCGACCAATCGGCACCATTGAGTCAATCGCTTTTAAGCCGGTCTGCAGAGGTTCATGTACCGACTGACGATCAACAATCCCCGGAGCCTTGATCTCGACTCTGCGGCTCAAATCAGTATCAATCGATCCTTTTCCGTCAATCGGCTGCCCCAGTGCATTGACGACGCGTCCTAAAAGAGCTTCACCCACCGGGACTTCAACAATCCGACCGGTTCGCTTGACTTCGTCACCCTCACTGATCTCAATATCCTCACCGAATAGAACCGCCCCGACATTATCTTCTTCGAGGTTAAGTGCCATTCCATAGATATCGTGGGGAAAGAGCAGGAGTTCTCCGGCCATGGCATTCTCAAGACCGTAGATACGCGCGATACCATCACCAACCGTCAGGATAGTTCCGGTTTCACTGACCTCAACCTTCTTTTCATAGTTTTCAATCTGATCTTTGATAATTTGACTTATCTCTTCAGCGCGTAATTCCATGGCCTCTTACTACTCCTAAAAAAACAGTTCTATATAGTGGCTTCGAAAAAGCTCCACCTCTTATGAATTCTAAGTTTGCCCTAAACTCTAAGGGACTCGCCAAAACGATTTAACTGAGTTCTGATGCTACCGTCGTAAACCATGCCCCCGTAACGAGCCACAACGCCGCCGATAAGTGACTCATCGACTTCAACTTCAAGCTCAACCTCTTTGCCGGTCAAACGTGAGAACTCTTTGCGCAACTCTTTCAGAGAACTTTTATCGAGCACCGTAGCGCTGGCGATTTCGACCTTTATCCGACCTTCAGCTTCATCGACCAGCCGGCTGAAATTCTCAGCCACCAGATCAACATAGGCGATCTTGCTCTTATCGACCAAGATCCTAAGAAGATTGTTCAGTTGGATTGACACTTCAAGTTTGTCGAGAAGGGCACTAAGAACCGCTTTGCGCTGTGCGACCTCAAAAACCGGATTGTAAAGGACTCCACTAAGCTCCGACTGCCCACCAAGAAAGGCGACAAACTCACTTAATTCAGCCTGCGCTTCAAGCAGACGGTCTTGCTCCTGGGCCAAAGCAAAATAGGCTTTCGCATATCTCTTGGCAATAATATCGCGAATCAACTTTACGCCCTCACTACTTTTTCCAGATAGTTTTCGACCATCAACTGACGGTCGGCATCACTGACATTCTCCTTCACCAGACGTTCAGCCACTTCAACCGCCAAACGAGCTGCTTCATTGCGTAACCTACGCTGGGCCGAGGCGACTTCCTGGTCGGCCATCTGCCGGGCTTGCTGCTGGAGTTTTGCGACTAAGGCTTCAGTCTCTAACCGCATTCTCTCTTTTTCACGCTCAGCCTCAAGTTCGGCCCGTTTCCCCATCTCCTGCAATTCATCTTCCAAACCATCAAGTTTGGACTGATACTCTCTGTAGATCTTTTCGGCGGCGTCCTTGGCCGCCAGGGCCTCCTGAACCCCCTTCAACAGGGTTTCACGACGACCAGCAAAAAACTCGCGAACCGGCTTTCCGGCAAACTTGATGACAACCCAAAGCAGGACGGCTAGATTCAAGACCCGCCAAAGAAAATCTTTGAGCAAAGGCATCGGATTCTCAACCAACAGAGTAAAAAGGCTCTTATGCTCGGCGGCACCGGACTCGGAAGCCCCCGCTGCTGCAACCATCAACCCCACCAACAGAACCGCCAGCACGATCTTCCCGCCTATTCTCATTCCACGACTTTTCATCCCGTCTTGTCCCTCTATCTCTACAGTGCTGGTTAAATTTGTCTCTCAAGAATCTTGCCGGCAATTTCACGCGCCAGACCATCAACACTAGCAACCAGCTCTTTACGCACAATTTCAGAATCATGCCGAACCCGCTCTTTGGTGGATTCAACCTGGGCCAAAGCCTCTTCCCGAGCCCTTTCCATGAGCCCCTTGGACTCTTTTGCCGAACTTTCACGGATAGCGGCCGTGCGGGCAAATAGTTTTTCCTTCGAGGCGTCAAGCTTGGCCTGATATTCGTCCTGATCTTTTTTTGCTCTATTCTGCAGATCTTCCGCACTAGCAAAAGTTCCCTCAACTTTAGCCTGCCTGGCATCAACCACCCGCAAAACTGGTTTGAAAAGGAAAAAATGCAAAAAAACCATCAGGGCTACAAAGATACCCCACTGGATGAACAATGTTGCATTAACTTCTATCACAGCGCTCTACTCCTAGTGTCCCTATCAACCGCTTTGAGATATTGTGAAGTCTCGAATATCAAGACTATTGGAAATCAACACCAGTAAAACGATAGCAGATCCAGTTAAAAAGCTCAATTTTCCCATTCTGTACGGGTCGCAAAGCGGGCGCTTAGTATCATATCAAAGCTTTCCAAGTCAAGTTTTTTTTACAACCATTATCTTTCTTCTAAGAACCTAATTTTACTAAAAAAATATCTTGACAACAAATCATCAAAAGTTGTATTTTAGAACATTATTTCTTAGTGAGATAATTATGAAAGATACTCCCAAATATACTGAATATTGTATAAGAAATTATCAACGACCACCCCATCACTCTTACAACTATTTTTGATGCTTAATTCGACCTCAAACCAGGTTTTCGGCAAATAATGGACAACGAGAACACTACAACCAGTAATAAACCGTGCGCACATCAGACCTCCTACCACCCGGTTTTTTCACAAAGACGACTTGAACAGGCAAGGCATTTCTCGCTCTCTTTTATCCTGCTTTTTCTTTTCTGGCTCCTACTCTCCGGCCACTATGACATATTTCACATTACGATCGGTATTTTTTGCTGCCTGTTGGTCTCTTACTCCTCAAACGACCTCCTTTTTGTTCACGTTGGAGCCGGTGACTCCCACCTGATAATTCCACGCCTGCTAACCTATATACCCTGGCATCTTTATCAAATTATTATCTCTAATATTTACCTGGCAAAACTGGTATTTTCGCCAATCAGCCGACTCAACCCGCACTTCGTACCCTACAAAACCAAATTAACCAACGGACTTGCCCTGGTTACCTACGCAAACTCCATTACCCTGACACCGGGAACCATCACCATTGATCTTAATGATAACACCTTCTATGTCCATGCCATCGACAGTAAGGTTGCCGACGATCTATTAACCGGTGAAATGGAAGACCGCATTGAAAAAGTATTCCAGCCAGTTGCGCACACCCAAGAGAGGGCTAGCACCATGCTGGCCGCCGAAGCCGACAACTTGATTGTCAAAACCATTGTCCGTGTCTTTACACCGTTCATTCAAATCTATGGCCTTTACGTTATTGCCCACGGCCATTATTCACCGGGTGGTGGTTTTCAGGGAGGTGTCATTTTGGCAGCCAGTATCGTTCTGCTGGCGCTGGCCTTCGGCTTGAGAAGAACAATGTCCAAAGCTACTGAAAAACTGACCACTATGCTCTGCAGTAGCGGCGTCTTCATTTATGGCGGCATAGGTCTTTTGTGCCTGCTCCTCGGAGGTAATTTTCTTGATTACGAAAAACTTGACCTTTTCCTCAAGGTCGGCATCCCTCAAGCTCGTTCACTTGGCATCTTAGGCGTCGAAATCGGTGTCGGCATTGCCGTTATGGCCTGCATGACCTCAATTTTCTTCGATATTGCCACGGCTGGCGAACTCCCGGATGAACCCTCTGAAATGGTGATAAAACCTGAGGATGCTCTGTCGGAAGATACAATACCCGAGGATACAATAGATGGATAGTTTCTTCCTCGGCACCTGCCTCTTCCTCTGCCTCATGATTCTGCCCTGCCTCTACCGGGCGATTGTCGGCCCTACGGTTATCGACCGCATGATTGCAGTCGGTGCCATCGGCACCAAAACCCTGGTAATCCTCATTTTGATGGGTTTTCTCTACGAACGAGTCGCTATGTTTATAGATATCAGCATGGTCTACGCCATTCTTAATTTCCTTGGCACTCTGGCCGCGGCTCGCTATTTTGAAATGGAAGGAGAGATCTAGTTGAATATCGCCGACACCATAGCCGTACTTTTTATCTGCCTGGGCTGTTTCTTCTTTATGACCGGTGCCATCGGAATTTTACGTTTCCCCGATTTCTACACCCGCATGCATGCGACCGGCAAAAGTGATACCTTAGCCGTTCTTCTTTGCCTCTGCGGCCTGGCTATTCATCATGGATTATGCCTTGACAGCTTTAAACTTCTCTTGATCGCGGTCTTCGTCTTTTTCGCTAATCCGACCGGCACCCATTCGATCTGCCGGGCGGCTTTCCGCTGCGGCGTCAAACCCTGGACAAACAAGGAGAATACTCCATGATCCGGCAACTTGATCTTATCCTGCTCATCTTTATTGTCATCTGTGCGATTGCCGCCATCAACATCAAAGATCTTATGAGTGCCGTCATTATTCTTGGAGCCTACGGTTTTTTCATGTGTCTGCTCTGGACTGAAATGGGAGCTGTTGATGTCGCCTTTACCGAAGCTTCGGTTGGTGCCGGAATTGGTACGGTACTCTTTATTGCAGCCATCAACAAAACCTCCCGGAGGTCTAAGGATTGATGAAGAACTGGTTCAAATGGATCTCCTTGATTGCGGTCATCATGACCGGGGCTCTGCTGATTTACGGCACCCATGATATGCCAGCCTGGGGCGACCCCAACTCACCGGCCAACTCTCATGTTTCACCCCGCTATATCCTCGAAGCCACCAAGCTGACCGCCACGCCAAATATTGTTTCGGCGGTTCTGGCCGACTACCGGAGCTACGACACGTTAGGCGAGTCAGCCGTCATTTTTACAGCCTCAATCTCCTGCCTCTTTCTTCTGCGCCGTATTCGCAAAGAAAAAACAAGCGAGGACAAATAGATGCTTGAGTACATTCTGGCCAAATATAATTACTGGATCTATGTTGTCCTCATGATGATCGGTCTTTACGCCATGATGGGTAAACGCAACCTGGTCAAGAAGCTGATCGGCATGAACATCTTCCAAACTTCAATCATTCTCTTTTTCGTCTCTATGGGGGTCAAGAAAGGCGGAGCTACGGTTCCCATTCTCATGGGTGACAGTCACGGCCATGGCGAACAGCTCATTCAGGTAGCCGACTACCTAAACCCCCTGCCCCATGTCCTGATGCTGACTGCAATTGTGGTCTCTATCGCAACTACCGGAGTGGCTCTGGCAACACTTATCCTTATATACAAACGTTATCATACTTTAGAGGAAGATGAGATCCTGGCGATCAGGAAAGAGGCCTCTGCATATAAGACGTTAGGAACTTAATAAAAAATGACAGATCAGCTGCCCGCCTTAATTATTATCGCCCCTTTACTCGGGGCCTTCCTGACCCCGGTTATCGGTTGGCGCTATCGCCATCTCTGCCGCCCATGGGCTCTGATGATGCTGGCCGTGCCGGTCTATGCCTCTATCGGCTCGCTCTTACGGGTTATCAGCAGCGGCCCCTTCGGTTATAATCTCGGCGGCTGGGCGCCGCCGTGGGGTATCGAATATCGGATTGACCACTTAAGCGCCCTGATGCTGGTTTTGATTGCGGTCATCGGTTTACTCGCAACCATTAACGCAAAACCCGACGTCGCAACCGAGATGCGCGGTAAAGAACCCTACTTCTACACCCTGCTCCTGCTCCAGATTACCGGGCTGATGGGCATTGTCATTACCGGCGATCTTTTTAATATTTTTGTCTTTCTCGAAATCTGCTCACTCTCCGGCTACGGCCTTATCGCTCACGGAGAAGACGGTGCGCCGATGGCGACGTTCAACTACATCATCATCGGCACCATCGGTGCCAGTTTCTATCTGCTTGGAGTCGGTTATCTCTATATGGCTACAGGCTCCCTTAACATAGCCGATCTCGCGACTATTCTGCCCGACCTTTACCACTCCAAAATGATTCTTGTCGGCTTTGCCTTTTTCACCACCGGCGTCGCTATTAAAATGGGCCTTTTTCCACTCCACTTCTGGATGCCGGATGCCTATACTACAGCCCCAAATTCAGTCAGCACCCTGATTGCCCCGCTGATGACTAAAGTCGCAGCCTATCTCCTGATTCGCATCATGTTCACCCTTTTTCAACCCAATTTTACCATCTCAATCGTACCCGTAGCCACAATTCTCGGCTGGTTGGCGGTAGTTGCCATCATTGTCGGCGGCATCAAAGCCCTGGCCCAAACTGACATCAAGAGAATGGTAACCTATATCATGGTTGCCGAGGTCGGCTATATCGTCATGGGTATCAGCGTCATGAACCGGGCGGGCCTGACCGGAGCTATCCTTCATATCGTTAATGACGCCTGTATGATTTTCTGCCTCTTTCTCGTGATCGGGGCAATATCATATAAAGGTCATGGTCGGGAAATCTATCATTTTCAAAATCTCAACAAAAAAATGCCCTATACGATGGCAGCTTTTGTCATCGTCGCCCTCTCGATGTGCGGCATTCCCCCGGCTTGCGGTTTTTTCAGTAAATGGTATCTGATCATGGGGACGATTGCGGCCAAACAGTGGGTTTTTGCAATTACGTTACTGGGCAGCAGCTTGGTTAATGCGGTGCTCTTCTTCCGTATTATTGAAAAAGCTTATTTAGCACCGCCGGGCGGCGGAACTCATGGTCACGATCATGAAGAGGAAGTCATCGCCCGTGATGAAGCTCCGGCAAGTATGCTGATCCCAATCATTATCACGGCCGCCGCCATTCTTATTCTGGGCCCTTTAAGTGGAAAAATTATTGAGACTGTAATTCAACATGCAGTACCGGCAATTTTTTAAGACGTACAATTTTTTTAAATAAGGATTTATGATTCATGGGTGAAGTGATCTATTCGGCGAAACCGTTGTGGGCTGTACTGGTCTCGATGATTGCCGCTTTTCTGATCCTTTTGACCGGCGAAAAAGCCCGCAATTTAAGGGAATTCTGGACGATCCTGGCGGCGCTGATCAAATTCGCCCTGGTCTTCTCGCTGATTGAACCCGTACTTGCGGGCAAGACCATTGAGTATACGCTAATTACC
>DAOVTG010000220.1 GCA_030633185.1 Deltaproteobacteria bacterium | reverse complement strand
GACTGCCGTGAAGGCCTTTAAGACGATCTTCGGATGTTCATTTTTAAGACTTTTCAAGAGCTCCAGATAGTGCTCAAAGGGCCAATCGGGATGCAGGCCGCCGACAATATGGAACTCCCGAATACCAAGAGCCTCGGCATCTTTTACCTCATTAAGGATATCGGCCGCACACTGCTCGTAAGCACCATCTTCGCCTTTTAGTTTGCTGTAAGCACAAAAGCAACACTGGTTGACACAAATATTTGTCGGGTTGATATGACGGTTAATATTGTAGTAAACCGTCTCACCATTGATCTTTAGGTTAATTTCAGCCGCCAGTTTGCCCAGGGCAAAAAAATCGCCCTCTTCATAAAGAAAAAGGGCATCGCTTGACGACAGACGCTCTCCGGCCCGCCGTTTTTCGGCAATTTTATTAAATTTAAGCAAAACTATAATATATCCTTTTCAAACAGCAAGACGGAAGGCCTCGCAGGCTTTTTCTTATACATTACGCTTCTAAACTGGCCCCGACACAGGCAAAGAAGAAACGTTCCGGCATCCGGGCATAGAGGAGAGCCGATTTTTCGAGGCCGGTACAGTGGGAAGCCCCGAGTTTTTCAATCTCGTAATTGTCGATCACTTTGAGGGTTTCGGCAAACTGCTGATCGCCGGAAAAACCCATATGGGTGCCACCGATAACCGCATAAATACGATCGTCAGGGAACTTTTCTTTGACATAATCGAGGATATTGACCATACCGGAATGAGCACAACCCAGGATAACGATCAACCCTTTGGCGGATTTAATAACCAGAGAAAGATCGTCGTTTATGGGATCCGGCCTGAGCTCTTGACCTGATTCGGTCACCGCTACCATATTGGGATCGCCAACTTCATAAGTAGTATGCCGGGGAATCTCACCGGTCAAAAACAGTCTGGGGCTGATCTCGGTCAGCTCCCGGGAAAAATTAAAATCGGCACCCATAGATTCCAGGAATGAACGGCGATAAGGAATACCGATAAAGCGACGGGGCTCCCTCCAGAAATGTTCAATAAAAATCTCGGGATGGGCATAGACCGGAACCGGGCCACTCTGTCGTAAAACCATCGGCAGGCCGCCAGTATGATCGTAATGACCATGACTGATCATGATCGCTTTTATCGAAGCCAGATCTTTTTTCAGAAGCATTGCGTTCTGGACAATTCCCAGACCCTGGCCGGTATCGAAAAGATAATTACCATGGTCGGTTTCAACAAAACAGGCAAAACCATGCTCACCAATACCGCCGAAACCCATACCTACAGAGTTTTCACAAAGAATCGTAATTTTGGTCTTCACAACCATACTCCTATATTAATATCCCTGAAAAAAAACATCCCGCAATGGGATAATCCTCCGTTGCGGGATATTGAAATTGTCGTCAACTACCATTCTAAACCGTAGCAGTTGTTCGATCCAAGCGTCTTTTCTGCCACATATAGGTGGCTCCCAGAATCAACAAACCAAACGGATAGGCCAGATATTTATTGGGTAATGATAGAAGATCAGCAAGCATCCCGGGACGGAGCATAATCAGGGCTACACCGAGGAATATAAACAATTCGTACCACTTATTTTTCACGATAAACCAGCCCTGGGTGGCCGAAGCAAAAGCACAGGTACCAACGCAAGCCATGATAAAGATCAGAATACCTAACGGCCAACTGTTGATATTATGGAGAATCAGGTCGGTGTTAAAGATAAACATAAAGGGCAGAATCGAGGTTCTGATATCGTACATAAAACCCTGGATACCGGTCTTAATGGGATCTGATCGAGCCAAGGCTGCGGCCGCGTAGGAGGCGAGCCCCACCGGTGGTGTGTCATCGGCGAGAATCCCGAAATAGAAGCAAAAAAGATGAGCCGCCATCAGGGGGACGACAAAGTCATTGAGACCACCGACCTGCACAATAATCGGCGCCGTCAAGGAAGCCATAACAATGTAGGTCGCCGTCGTCGGCAAGCCCATACCAATCAAAAGGCTGGCGATCGCAGTAATAATCAACATGAGATAGATATTACCGCCTGAAAGCTGTTCAACTATCTGGGTGATCATACCGCCGATCCCCATATTGACAACCCCGACAATGATCCCGGCCGAAGCACAGGCGACCGCCACCGTAACCATGTTTTTAGCGCCGGAAGCGAGTCCGTCGTAGATCGTTGTAAAACTTTTCTTGAGACTTTTGCCGATAAACCCGGCACTGCCGAGGCCGTCAATCAAATCCTTGGAAAAAACTACCAGCAAGAGCCACATTATAGCATTGAAAGCGGATTTATCCGGGGAGTGACGCAGAATGATCAGTTCATAGAGCAGAGCCCCGATCGGAATCAGAAAATGGAGACCTCCCATCAAAGTCTGAAGGAGAACCGGCAGCTCATCTTTACGCAGGCCCCGGAGGCCAAGCTTGGAGGCTTCGATGTGAGTAATATAGAGTAGAGCAACGTAGGAAGCAAAGGCCGGAATCGCAGCCGCCTTGACTACCGCGACGTAAGGAACATTGACATATTCAGCAATAATAAAGGCTGCAGCCCCCATAATCGGTGGGGCCAACTGGCCGTCTGTACTGGCCGCAACCTCAATCGCAGCCGCTTTGGTGGCCGGATAACCGACCTTCTTCATCAAGGGGATCGTAAAGGTTCCGGTGGTCACGATATTGGCAATACTGGAACCCGAAACCATCCCCGTAAAGCCGCTGGCCAAAACTGCCGCTTTGGCGGGCCCGCCTTTGAAGCGACCGAGAAAACATAAGGCCAGATCGATAAAAAATTTACCGGCCCCCGCTTTTTCGAGGATGCCCCCAAGGAGTACATAGAGAAAGACAACTCGGGCCGAAACATCGAGAGGAATCCCGTAGATACCCTCGCCTGATAGCGTAATCTGACTCAGGTAACGATTTACCGAAACCCCACGAAAAGCCAGGATCTCCGGCATATAGGGACCGAAATAAGCATAGAGACTAAACGTAATCGCAATTATGGAAAGGGCCGGCCCCAGAGCCCGGCGGGCCGCATCTAAAAGGAGAACCAATAAGAGAATACCGAAGACCACATCGGTGGTCGTCGGCATTCCGGAACGGTTAGCGATGCCTTCCCATTCAAAGTAGAGATAGAGGGCACCGATCGCTCCTAAAGCTGCACAGAGATAGTCATTCCAGGAGATATGGTCACGGGCTGACAGAAATTTAAGGAAAGGCTTAGGTTTTTTGAAAAAAGGGATATTGAGAAACAGCAAAACTAAGGCAAAGGCCAAATGAATGGCCCGGATAGCAATTGAGTCAAGCAAAAGCCAACTCGATATTGAGAGCTGAAAAAACGACCAGATAACCGCAATAATCGGAACCAGATGGCGCTCAAAACCGTGCAGAGTACGAATTTCACCACTCTCTTCGGCTATAATCTCCTGAAGAGCTGCATTCTGTTCTTGTTCCGACCTTTCTTCCGGCTTCGTCATTTAGCATGGCCCTCGTTATTTTAGCGACTGTTAATCGTGTAATAGCCGACTTACGTCTGAAAACCTACTGCAAATACAAATAGTGCGAACTTTGCTTCGCCCTCATAAACGGGGTCAAAGCTGGGGTGCTTACGCACCTTTTACCAGCAATGACCCCAATCTCGGTAGGGAGAAACTACATTAAACCAGCTTCTTTGTAATATTTGACCGCTCCGGGATGCAAGGGAGCCGAAAGACCTTCGAGCATGTTCTTTTTGGTCAGCACCGAATAGGCCGGATGCAGTTTTTTGAAGGATTCAATATTGTCGAAAACCTCTTTAGTGATGGCATAAACGATATCATCGGAGATATCGGATGAAGTCACCAACGTCGCCTTGACACCAAAAGTTGCAGCCATTTCAGTTTTATTGGTGGCATTGGGGTAGAACTTCATCGGGATGAAAGCCTTGGCATAGTAAGGATATTTGGCAACCAAGGATTGAACATCAGGGATCTCGACAATATGAACTTTGATACGGCCGGCAGTAGCTTCTTTAAGCGAACCATTGGGATGACCAACGGTGTAGAAAAAAGCATCAATACGCTCATCCTGCAAGGCGCTGGCGGCTTCAACGGCTTTGATATACTCAGCCTTAATATCTTTATTTTCGTCAAGACCAACAAGCGCCAAAGCATCACGAGAGTTACCCAGCTGACCGGAACCGGGATTACCGATAGCGATTCTCTTACCTTTCATATCGGCAAGCGCATAGATACCGCTCTCATCACTGGCAATCAGAGTAACAGCCTCCGGATAAATACTGAACACGGCCCGTAATTTTTTCTGCGGTTTACCATCCCACTCTTTCATGCCGTTAACAGCCTGAAACTGACGGTCGGACTGGGCAATACCAAACTCTAAATCACCATTCAGGACGGCATTAATATTGAAAACTGAACCCCCGGTTGACTCAAACGTG
>DAOVTG010000294.1 GCA_030633185.1 Deltaproteobacteria bacterium | reverse complement strand
GTTAACCGGATTTTTCCCCCGGCGGCCGTAGGCGACCAGAGGGGTTGTCGGGATCTTGATTTCTTCGAGAAGTTTTATTGCCAGCCACTCGTTTTCAGCCCCGCTGATCGGCCATTTAAAACGCGTCAAACTTTTTAAAAAACGGCGCCAGCCGAGTCCGTGGTGCAACTTGGCGAAATAACTTTGGCCATCAATTGTAAATTGCAGGGTGCGGCGCCCATCTTTGTGACGATAGATGATGCCGTCAAGGGCAAAGATTTTTTTTAAAGGTTCGTCTTTAAGCCACCCCTGCCGCCAGTCGTCGGGTATTTCAAGGATTTCTGAAGGTGTTGGTTGGTTCATTATAAGGTCTTATCCGTGAAGTTAAGTTACAGCGGGTAGCGAGGAAGTGCCCTTGGGGTATGACCCCCGTCGGAGTGGGCGAAGCAATGTTCGCGGCGTTTCCGAATTTTATTAAAGAACGCCCCCTTTTAACATAAATCTAAGTGACGTGGAAACAAAATATCTTCTAACCAGTAAAGCAATCTGTTGAAATTGATACCCTTATATGCTAGAATATACACTACAAAATTACTCTAGGATAACCGAGTAGTAAAATATCTTTTAACTATTCAGGTGCCCACCATAAAGTTACAATAAATAGCGGCGAACTTTGCTTCGCTCTCATAACCGGGTTCAAAGCTGGGGTGCTAACGCACCTTGTACCAGCAATGACCCCAATCCCGGCAGTTTTGAGACAAAACCTGAATAGTTATAAATATCTTTTAATTTTGCGACTTTATGAACAATATTTTAGGTTAACTAATGACTGAAGAGATTAGAGTACGATTTGCCCCGAGCCCGACCGGTTATCTCCATATCGGTGGGGCGAGAACCGCAATTTTGAACTGGCTGTATGCTCGCCAGAATAATGGTAAGCTAATTTTACGGATAGAGGATACCGATACTGAACGATCAACCAGTGAGATGATTCAGGGGATTTTGGATGGTTTGCAATGGCTGGGGATTAATTGGGACGAAGGCCCCTATTACCAGTCCGATTTTATCAAGGATCATATCGCTGCGGCGGAGCGCCTGCTGGCTTCCGGTCATGCCTATAAATGTTTCTGCTCAAAAGAGAAGCTTGAAGAGAAACGGGAGAAAGCTAAAGCTCTGAAAGAAGATTTTCGTTATGATCGCACCTGTCGTGGTTTAAGTGAAGCTGAGGTGGCTGAACTGGAAGCCGCAGGCCATCCTTATGTCATTCGTTTGAAGGTGCCGGAGGGTGATGGGGCGGTTGTTTTCGATGATGCGGTTTATGGCACCATAACGAAACGTTACCAGGATATCGAGGATTTTGTTATTGTTCGGGCCAACGGGCAGCCTCTCTACCTGCTTTCCAATGTTGTTGATGATGCCCGTGACCGCATAAGCCATGTGATTCGCGGTCAGGATGGTCTAGGTAACACCCCGAAACAGATTTTGCTTTATGAGGCTTTGGGGGAAAAGCTGCCGGTTTTTGTCCATATGAGTCTGACCTTAGATCCCAAAAGGGCAAAGATTTCGAAACGTACCCATGGCGAACTGGTGGCTATTCATTTTTATAGGGAGCATGGTTTTCTGCCTTGGGCACTGGTCAATTTTCTGGTTCTTCTGGGCTGGTCGAACCCTGAGTCGAAAGAGATTTTTTCGTATGAAGAGCTCCTTGAGGCCTTCTCGTTTGCCGGGATGAATCGGGCCAATTC
>DAOVTG010000054.1 GCA_030633185.1 Deltaproteobacteria bacterium | reverse complement strand
AACCAGACGCAAAACCCCGTGGGTCGCCGGATGATGCGGACCCATGTTGATGGTCAATAATTTACCCTCAGCCATCGCTACCAACCTCAATAATTTTATCGCTAAATTTCAAATCGAAAAACCGTAAACCTTAAAGAACCTGAATTGTTTCAGGATCCCATTTCTCATCAAAGTCCTTCCCTTTTAGAGGAAAATCCTTACGCAGTGGATGTCCGTCAAAATCATCCCACATCAAAATCCGCCGCAGGTCGGGATGACCGCTAAAGCTGATCCCCATGAGATCGTAAACTTCACGCTCAGGCCAATCCGCAGACTTCCAGATATCGGTTACGGTCTCCACCTCAACATCCACGGGAACCATTACTTTCACCATGAGGCGGCGAAAGTCGTCCATAGAATGCAAAACATAAACAACCTCAAAACGAGGTTCACTCGGCAATTTATCGATGGCCACCACATCCGACAGAAGATCATAATGTAGTGCGGCATCATCATGCAGATAAAGCATGATGTCATGCAGTTTCTCAAGGCTGACAACAACTGTCAGGTCGCCTCTAAAATCGACCTTGTCAACAATTGCATCCGCAAACTTACCCTTTAACTGCTCCAGCACTTTGGCATTATCCATTGTCATGACCTAAACTGTTAGAATTGCTAACACAAACTGATAATATCGGATTTATTGCTTGAAGGCTCTTCGTAATCCGGTCGTGAAGTAAACTTGTCGTGCATGATCTTGGCCTGCAACTTCATAAGAGCGGCCAGCAGGGCTTCGGGTCGAGGCGGACACCCGGGAATATAGACATCCACGGGCAGGATCTGATTGACCCCCTGAACTACTGAATAACTCTGAAAAATCCCTCCGCAGGAAGCACAAGCACCCATAGCGATAACCCAACGGGGTTCCGCCATCTGTTCGTAAATTCGCTTAACCATAACCGACATTTTCTTGGTCAGGGTTCCGGCAACAATCATCAGGTCGGACTGGCGCGGTGACGGCCGAAAAACTTCGGAACCGAAACGGGCGATATCGTAGCTACTCAAACTAGTAGCCATCATCTCCAAAGCGCATCAGGCCAGGCCGAAGGTACAGGGCCAGACCGAACTCTTACGCCCCCAATTGACCAAACCCTCAAGATTGGTAACCAGGAATCCGTCGCCCTTTAATGCACTCTCTATTCCCATTCCAAGGCTCCCTTTTTCCAGACATAAACATAACAAACAAAGAGGATCACCATAAAAATGACCATCTCAACAAGACCGAACAACCCCAGGCTTTTAAAATGAACCGCCCAGGGGTAAAGGAAAGCACATTCAAGATCAAAAACCAGAAAGAGCAGGGCGACCACATAATACTTGATCGGCGTCTGCACGTAAGCTGCGCCAATCGTGGTCATACCACACTCATAGGTCTCTTTCTTGACACGGGATTTTCGATTCGGCCCCAAGTAAGTGGAAGCCACAACCGCAAACACCCCGAAACCCAAACCGACAAGCATCATCAGCAGTACGGGTACATAATCTCGCAACATAATCTCTTCACCCCTGATTGCGCCGAACTTAATCACTTACCATTCAGTCTGAAAGACGATTAGATTAGTCCGGGATAATTATTATGTGAAGCTTTTTATTAAGCGCGGCTTATATACCGACCCACTGTGCCTATGTCAAGAAAAAAAATGGGTCTTTTTGAAATACAATCGACAATTTTAGGCACCGTTTTCGACTTCCGGAAAAGCCCCAAACCGACCACAACAAAACTCATGCAACAGCGACAAACTTCGTTCTACCGTATCCCGGACAACGATACAACTTGCTATCTTTTCATCCACCATCTCCCAACCCCAAACCAAATCCAGTTAGACATATGAATATGTATACTGTATTCTTCATTCTGCATACATTATAAATATATAGATTATAAGATATTTCCTTGATTTTCAATTTCAATTCATGATAGTAACCAAACCTTCAAACCCACTTGATTCTACAAACAACAACCCCCGTTTATAAAAGCGTTTAACTTCAGGCTGTCTTAAAAAAAAGGGAGTTTTTCAAATGATTCGAAAAATGTGGAATTTGCTCATTGACTTCATCAATGATTTCAGCCACGAAGCGGCCCGCGGAACCCGCGAGCACTGGAAGGGTCTGCTTATTTTCGCGGCAGTAGCTTTTTGCATTTTTCTCCTAGTGATAGTTTTGCTACTTAAAGCCACGGCAAATTACCAATTCTGCGCCATGTGCCATAATATGGACACCTACATCGAATCATGGAAACAATCCTCACACAAAGATGTCAGTTGTCTGGCCTGCCATTTCGAACCCGGCTTCATGGGTGAGCTCAAAGGTAAATGGAAAGCCCAAACCCATGTTGTTCTGAAAATTACCGGTACGGCACCGCCTAGACCTCATACCGCCATCAGCGACGCCAGTTGCCTGCGGGAGGGTTGCCACTCAACCCCGGAACTTAAAGAGAACACCGTCAAATTCAAAGGTGTAGATTTCAGCCACGACACCCATCTAGGTGAACTGCGCCGCGGCAAAATCCTTAAATGCGTCAGCTGTCACTCCCAGATTGTCCAGGGCGAGCATCTTACGGTTACCGAGACAACCTGTTTCAACTGCCACTTTTATGACAAAGAAAATCATCAAGAGATTGCCGATTGCCAGACCTGCCACACCCAAACCAAAGCCAAGATATTCATTGATGCCGATGAAAACATGCCTTTTGTTCATAAAGACTACCTCGAACGAGGGGTATCTTGCGAACAGTGCCACTTCGGCATTATCTATGGCGATGGCCATATCATGGACAACGTCTGTGTCCAGTGTCACTCCGAACCGCATCTGCTCGAGGGCAGTTACAGCAGCGAAAAAATGCATTTTAACCACGTCACCGCTCATAAAGTTGAGTGTTTCCGCTGTCACTCCGGTATTGATCACTTTATAGTCCGGGAAAAATCTAATCAATACCAGGAACGCCAGACCCTGCTTAAAACCAAAACGATTAGCAGCGGCCTCCATTACGACAGCAACTGCGCCAAGTGCCACACCTTCGATCAGCACACCATCATTCACCAGATGTACGCCGGTGAGGGAGGCGTCGAGCACAAGGCCATGCCAAGCTCAATGTACAAGGCCCATCTCGATTGCGCTGGTTGCCACCTGAAATTATATGAGGCTAACGGCGAAACCCGCCGACTCAAACGCAACGGATTTGACGAGATGATTAAATCCTGCTCCGAATGTCATGGTTCAGGATATGATGATATGGCCAAACACTGGAAAGAAGTTCTTGAGCAGGAGCTGACCAAAACCGGCAAGACCTTACGTGAAACCAATCAACTGCTGGCCGACGGAAAATCATCCGAAGGCACGCAGCTCTATGAGATTGCCCAAAACAACTACGTCTTTGTCAAAAACAGTTACGGTCTCCACAATATTGATTTCGCCTTGAGCCTGCTGGCTGACTGCCGGAAGCGTTGTGAAAAAGCCAAAGCGATTGTTAACCCGGCCTATAAAGCCGCCGCCATCACTTCGCCCTCCGGTTGTACCGAACTCTGTCACAGCTGTGTTGAATGCATCGAGACCAAACCGGTCCCCTTTGGTGAAGTCCAGTTTCCGCATGATGTCCACGTCGTCGATGAAGGCCTTGACTGTCTCGAATGCCACAGCCAACGTGAAGAGCATGGTCAAACCATTCTTAAAAACTGCAAGGATTGTCACCATGGATCCGGCATGGGCGCGGTCGAGTGTGCTGACTGCCACACCGCCGTCTTAAACCTATATAAAGGCCAAAATGCCTGCGATGAAATTAGTTGCGATGTGCGCGGGGTTGCCAACTCAATGGTAGCTGATGTCAGCTGTAGCGATTGTCATACCCAGGTCGAAGAGGGTGAAGCAATGACCGGTGCAGCCCTCAAACAAGCCTGTGTCAGCTGTCATGATGATGATCCGGCTTACGGTGAAATGGTTGATGAATGGCGCCGGGAGGTTGGAACATTGGGCCTAAAGAATCTTAAAACCCAGCTTGACCAAGTTCAGAAATCGGTTCTCCTGGCGATTCGAAATGGCGATTATACTTATGATGCCCAAGATTTGATCAATAATGCCGATAAAAACCTTAAACAGCTTCTCAACGGCAACCCGATCCACAATCTTGAATTCGCCCGGGATCTGGCAACCAAAGTTAAAACTTTAACCGAAAAGGCCCGTAAACAATTACAGCACCATAGTACCATCAAGACTTTAGATAGCAGAGACTATAAATATTGATGAACTAATGACTGAAAACAAAAAAAATCCGCTGTTCAGCGGGATTATGACAGGCTACCTGATCCTTCTAGCTCATCTGCTGCTCATCATCATTCTGGCGACAGCCGTGGTTTTCATTCAAACCCTGGCAGAGTATATAGAGTACGTTTTGGCTGGAGGAGTGTTGCTGATTGTCGGGTCAGCCGTTTTTTTCTACCGAGTCTTGAAACAAAACGGCAAGCAAATTATCAATACCTTAAAAAATCCGGCCTTCCAGGGCCAGAACATTGAAATCAGCCTGCTCGGCGGACTGGCCTCAGTCTCAATTAACAATCCGGACAAAAGTCAGCAACTGATACTTGACAATCGATCCCCGACCATCCAGGCTCTGCCCGATCCCCAAACATCATCGCCTCAAAATGAGCTTTTGCGCCTGGCCGACCTCTACGACCGCGGCCTGCTCAACAAAGAGGAGTTTCAGCAACTCAAAGAGGATATTTTGATGGCTAAGTAAAAAGTTCCGATATCCTGCGTTGTTAAGGTTTTCCAGACACTCGACATACTACGTGTATGGTCTCGCGCCTGGAAAACCTTAACATCTTGTCTATCGAAATTTTTACTTAGCCATCCCACGACTCTTTACAGCCCACAGGAGCTACCTTCGGGTGCAAACGTACCATATAAGCTACTTCTTCTTTCCGGCGGCAGGACCACAGACTTTGTGAAAATAGGTCTCCAGATCAAATTCCGGACTTCTCTCATCGATATGGCAGACCAGGCACATTTCGCCTCCAGCTAGAACCTTGATCATCTTCTCCTCCCCTTTTGCCGCAACATGCAGACGGCCGGGGCCATGACAAGTTTCACACTGAACGTTGGCATAATTACCAACCTGGCGAATATCTGTAAAGCCCCCCGGTTGCTCAAAACCTAAAACATGACAAGCAATACACTCTTCGTCGAAATGCTTCTCCTGTTTGACCAGAGACTGATAAGCCCGAGCATGGGAAGTCTTCAACCAACGCTGATAACGCTCGGGATGACATTTAGCACAGGTTTTGGCAAAAACATAACTATCTCCAGGCCTGATTGCCGGCCTGCTACCAGCAATAGTCATTGATTTAGTCGCTTTGACTTGTTGCAGGCGACTCAACTTAGTCTCAACCTTCTTGACCATAGAACCAATCTCGGGATGGTCGGCCATGGCAATTTTAAGAGGGAAAAAATGATTCAAAAGAAAAAGATTTTCACCAACCGTTTTTCCTTTGTAACGGAGCGCCGCCGGTAAGGCCTCGACTCCGGCCGGACCGAGAAAACTGACATCGAGACGCCCGACACTTTTGCCGCCTCGTTCAACATGAGCAATATAGGTCTCCTGTACCAGAATCGGCAGAGATATTCGATTCTTCTTGCTGCTGCCGACAATCAAATCAATCGGCATCCCGCGTTGGCCGATACGCCGACAATAACGAATATTCAGATTGGTCAGCAGAACAATATAATCGGCCCCCTCTTTTTTAAGACGGGCCGAAATCTCCTCGGCTTTGGCCAAGGGATTTACAACCTTGAACTTGTTACCACCGGGAATTTTCGCCAATTTGAGTTTGTCATCGCAAAGCCCAAAGATACCGACCTTAACCCCATTCACGATTTTGATAACCGATGGTGTAAAAATATTCCTGTCATGTTTATCGAGAATATTACCGGAGAGAAAAGTAAACTTGGCCGATTTCTCTTTTTTACGCAGATAGTCTACTCCAAGAGAGAGATCATAAGCCCCGACATTCAGCGCATCACAACCCATCTTATTGTAGGACTGGATGATTAAATCAGCCAGTAATTTACCGGCGAGAACCTTCTCAGGCTTCAAGGCCTCCCGCCGAAACAGGAGATTTCCACCATTGAGAACCAGATAAGGGGTAGCTTCCTTACTTAATTCAGCGAGAAAAGTTGCACGCTTGGCCAGACCGCCACGCGGATTTTTATGTCAACCACAAGGGGTTACAGCCCCCCTTTCATCCGATGAATAGACAATCGAAAAACCTTTTCCAGAAACCGCAGAAAAAGCGGTGCTCCCCCATCCCCAAAAAACGCACACCATAATAATTAAACTAATGATATTTTTCCCCACTAAGTACTCTCCCCCCGCTCTAAAGCAGTAAGTCAAAACAGCATATACATTTTGCTTGCCTTTTTTTTCACCTTCTGTGTTATTTGGAAACACCATACAACCCCAAAAGCTTCATGTCAAGCACCAATTGCGCATAAACTCTTTTATTTCAACATGTTATGAAGCAAATCATGCCTACGCTGAAAATCATCGACAATCTCCTGGCCGAGAATAGTTACCTCACATTTGACAAAACTCCATTAGTTGTTTAAAAGCAGTCAGCACCAACAAAATCAATTACCCCTTCTACTGGTATTTAAGGAGCCAAATATGACCCAAACAACCTCCCAGAAACTCTTCGCTCGGGCCCGCAAGGTAATCCCCGGAGGCGTCAACAGTCCGGTTCGCGCCTACGGTTCAGTTAATCTCGATCCGCCTTTTATTATTCGCGGCCGGGGCAGCAAGATCTACGACGTCGACGGCAACGAATACATCGATTACGTCGGCTCCTGGGGGCCGATGATTCTCGGCCACGCCCATCCGTCAATCGTCTACGCAGTTCGCGAAAGAGTTGCCCGAGGAGCCAGTTTCGGGGCTCCGACCATCCTTGAAATCGAGATGGCCGAAGAACTCTGTGATGCCCTGCCAAGTCTGGAGATGGTACGAATGGTCAATTCAGGTACCGAGGCCACTATGAGTGCCATCCGCCTGGCCCGAGGCTATACCGGCCGCAAGAAAATAGTAAAATTCGCCGGCGGTTACCACGGCCATGTTGATGCACTTCTCATCGAAGCCGGTTCCGGAGCCACCACCCTTGGAGTTCCCGACAGCGCCGGCGTTCCCGCCGAATCCACCTGTAACACTCTGTCGGCCGTCTATAATAATCTCTCAACGGTCGACGAGCTGATAAACAGCTGCGGTTCGGAAATCGCCGCAATTATTGTCGAACCGGTCGCCGGCAATATGGGTACCATCCCCCCGCAACCCGGTTTTCTTAAAGGTTTACGAGAACGCTGCACAAAAGCCGGTATTGTTCTCATTTTTGATGAAGTCATGACCGGTTTTCGGGTCGCATACGGCGGTGCCCAGACCCTTTACAACATAAGTCCGGATCTTACCTGTTTGGGAAAGATTATCGGCGGAGGACTCCCGGTAGGGGCTTTTGGCGGTCGTCGTGAAATCATGGAACATTTGGCCCCTTTAGGGGCAGTCTACCAGGCCGGAACCCTCTCCGGCAACCCGCTGGCAATGGCCGCCGGACTCGAGACCCTGAGAACCTTAAAAAAAGAGAACCCCTATCCCGAACTGGAAAGAAGCTCAGCTTATCTGGGTGATGGCATTAACACCCTCCTGACTGAACATGACATCCCTCACTACTGCACCCGGGTTGGGTCAATGCTCTGTACCTATTTTACGGCTGCGTCGGTCTATAATTATGAAGCCGCCAAAACCTCTGACTGTGAACGTTTCGCAAAATTCTTTGCGGGCATGTTGAAACGTCGAATCTATCTGGCTCCTTCACAATTTGAAGCAGGTTTTGTCTCCGCCGCCCATAGCCAGGATGACCTAGATCTAACCCTTGAAGCAGTCAAAGCAAGCTTGGCCGAGATTTGAACTTGACTTCACTTTAAAGGCTATGCTAATGGAGCCCAGCCTTTGGCAAATAAGAGTTCTTTAACATGAAAATAGCGTCGTTGGCTTCCATAGTCAATCGACAACTACAAAAGAGAGTGAGTAATCCGGGTGCCGGAGAAGCCTGAACCCAAATTCAAAAAAGTCTTTAACCAGGTCAGCCGCTACAGCACCGTCGGACTTGAGTTGGGATTTTCGATAGCCATCGGGGTATTCGCCGGATACTATCTGGATCGCTGGCTGGGGACTTCGCCATGGTTAACCATCTTTCTCATGCTTTGCGGGGTTGCAGCCGGTTTCAAACGCATCTATATGACCTTGAAAAGTCTTGAGCGAGAGCAGGAAGAAGAGGATGCCGCAGATAAATAGGCAACTGAGGAGATGAAAGACAAACGACTGCTGCGAATCAATACGTGCATCCTCGTAGTAACCGGAGTCCTCTCCCTATCCGCCCTCTTGCTAGATATTGAACTGATAGGGGTTAGCGGAGTAGCCATCGGTGGGTTGCTGGCATTTATCTATTTCCTGTTTCTCAGTATTTTTATCAGCAAGGCTTTCTCGGGAGGCGGAGAAGAGGGGATTGAGCCCAAAGAGGCTGGCAGGCTGGGCCTTAAACTGTTGCTCCTCACCTTTGGACTGACGATTACAACAATCATCGTAATCCTGACCGAGCTTTGTCAACCTTTCGGTTTTCTCATCGGCTTTTCCGCCCTCTTCGGCAGCATCGCCTTTGAAATTATGGCATCACTGCTTTTAAGTAAGCCTCAGGACGAAACCGAAAATGAGAACTTAGGAAAGGCTTAACCTGCGTCGTTATCAAAAATATTTCAATAATCACATTTTAATGTTAAGAAAGTAAGGAAAGATCATGCATCACGATCCGGTAATCACTTGGGTAGCTCTAATCCCCGGCCTCAGCACCCTGCCCGAACATGTCGCCAATGCCATTCTTATAGCCCTGATCATCGTTGTCATGGTTTTACTTGGCACCAGAAAGATCCGCAACAGCAATCCTGAAGAACTGATCATTCCGGATGGTAAATTCTCGCTCCAGAACGTGCTTGAAACCATGGTCGAATCAATCCTCAAACTGATTTCCGACAGCCTGGGCAGCCATGTTGCTAGAAATTTCCTTTTTGTTATCGGAGGTGGAGTATTCTTTATCCTATTTTCTAACCTCTCCGGTCTGATCCCCGGATTCAATCCACCCACCGCCAACATTAATACTACTGCTGGCTGTGCCCTGACCGTCTTTTGCATGACCCACTATTTTGGCTGGAAAGAGCATGGCGTCAAATATCTGAGACAGTTTACAGGCCCCTTTCTCTGGCTCGCACCTCTGATGATTCCGATTGAGCTTATAGGTCATCTGGCAAGACCCATGTCGCTTTCCCTGCGTCTTTTTGGTAATATTATGGGAGACCACTTGGTGGCCGCAATTTTTGTCATGCTGGCTCCCATTATTGTACCGATACCGATCGCTTTCCTGGGCTTGTTCGTAGCTATCGTCCAGACCTTTGTTTTCACCCTGCTCTCGCTGGCCTATTTTCAGGGAGCGATATCACACGACCATTAAAAACCATCAATTCCTGGTATCAAAGATGGTACTAAGGATATAACATACAACCCTGATACAAAGAAGGAGGTGACAACATGAAAAGAGTACTCCAGATCGTTACCGCGATCGCAACCCTGTGTGTAGCTGGCGCCGCTCTGGCTAGTGATGCAGCCGAAGCCGTAGCAGCCCCTAATTTTGATAGCACCGGTATCGCTTATGCCGCCGCCGGCGCGATCGCCATCGCCGCTTTCGGTGGAGCTATCAGTCAGGCCATGGGCATTAAATCTGCCCTTGACAGCATTGGTCGTAACCCCAGCGCCGCCAGCAAAATTACCACTCCGATGATTATTGGTCTGGCCATGATCGAATCTTTGGTCATCTACGCCCTGGTTATCGCTCTGATGCTGGTTCTCAAGATTTAGTTTAAGTTCTCTTTGTCTGTTTCTTCAACAGACCCTGAAAAGTTCAGTCAAGTTAAGTCGGCAGGTACCAACCGGTGCCTGCCTTAATTTGCCACACCAATATATACAATATCCAAAATGCTATATATATCAATATAAGGAACGTGGGAAACTATGAAAGTGTATAAAGGATCCTTCCACTTAGCCCTCTTGCTACTGATTGTCTCGCTCATTATTGGGATTGGAATCAGTGAAAAAGCGTCGGCCAAACAGGACGATACCCAGGAAATCTGCTTAGAGTGTATTTCAGTCGGTCAATGTCTCGAATGTCATGATGAAATTGATTTAGGTACTTTTGCCGCCTCCGCCCATGGAGCTAATGCCTGTACCAGTTGTCACCGTGATATCTGGGATCTCGATAAACATGCCGATTGTGAAGTTCCCATGCAGCCCGTTAACTGCGGTTTCTGCCATCGGGACGAAGCCCGAGAATATGCTCAATCAGTCCATGTCGATAACGATGTCAGCTGCACGGATTGTCACGCCAACATCCATGATCTGATCTCCTTCAAGGATGACAAAAGTAAATCCGTTCAGATGTGCAGCGGCTGTCACGACAATGCCGACTATATGCAGAGCGTCCACGGCAAGGGCCTGGTAGCGGGCAACCCCGATTCACCCTCCTGCGCCGACTGTCATGGCTTGCACAACATTATCGAGCTTAAAGTCAATGATAAAGCGTCAGCCCGCGCTCTTTTAGCCCATGAATTCAGTACCACCAGCTGTGAACCGTGCCACAACAATAAAGAGATGATGGTGCGTAATAAATTAAGTACCCACTCTTTTGAGTCCTACCGCCATGAGTACCACGGCAAGGTTGAACACTTGGGTGGTGCGAGTACGGTCGCCGGTTGTGCCGACTGTCATACCGCCCATAAGCAGCTGCCGAAAAGTGATCCCGAGTCCTCTCTCTCAGCTAAAGGATTGATTGTTTCTTGCGGCAAATGTCATGAGCAGGCAAATAGTAATTTCGTCAAATATGCCCCCCATGCCACCCATCACGACAAAGAGAACTATCCAGTTCTCTATTGGACTTTTATCGCGATGACCAGCCTCTTATGCGGCACCTTTGCGATCTTCTGGCTGCACACCATCTTATGGCTGATCCGCAGTTACATTGAGAAAAACAAACTGCGCCGCCAGGGCATCTTCCATGAAAGCCATAACCCCAAGGTCTTCTATCGACGCTTCACCCTCATGGAAAAGATTCTTCACTTTATGATGATGGTCAGCTTTCTCGGGTTGGTCCTCACCGGACTGCCTTTAAAGTTTGTTGATGCCCCCTGGGCCATTGGTCTGGCCCAACTCATGGGTGGCCCCCAGACGGCCGGTCTGATCCATCGTTGGTGTGCGATTATCACCTTTACCTACTTCATCATCACGATTGTCTGGGTCATCTACTTTCTGTTCATTAAACCGACCGGAGAAAATCTCATCCAGAAACTTTTCGGCCCCGACTCACTCTTTCCCAACGTCAAGGATGGCCAGGATATTGCGGGTATGGTCAGGTGGTTTTTCGGGAAAGGCGAAGTTCCGAAGTTTGACCGCTGGACCTATTGGGAAAAATTTGACTTTTTGGCCGTCTTCTGGGGGATGTTCGCTATCGGCTTCTCCGGCCTGATGCTCTGGCTGCCTGAATTTTTTGCCCAATTCATGCCGGGATGGGCTTTTAACATAGCCATCATCATCCACTCCGATGAGTCCCTGCTGGCCTCAGTCTTCATCTTCACGGTTCACTACTTCAATGCCCATATCCGGCCGGAAAAATTCCCCATGGATCAGGTCATCTTCACCGGGGTTATCAGTGGTCATGAAATGGAAGAGGAACGGCCGATTCAATTTGCGCGCCTCAAAGAGAAAGGCCTGCTCGATAAGTATAAAACCCAGTACCCCGGCGTTTTCTCCGAAGCCGTCGGTCAGATAATCGGCATTACCGGGGTCTCGATCGGGCTCCTCTGCTTCTTCTTTATCGTCTGGGGCTTCCTCGGTTAATCTCTAAAGTTTTTGTCAAATAAAGTTTTGACAAAAAGCCCCTGTAGCGGAATTCGCTACAGGGGCTTTTTTTATTGCCTCCCTGCTTGAATAAATAGAGGTGACGTGCTATTGATTTGTGCCCATCATAAATGGGGTCACATCTTGACAAAAGCTGTTGGATTATCCTTTATAAAAAGGAATATATCAATACGCCTTCATCAAGAAATGACCCCAACTGAGACAGGACGAAACCTGAATAGTTACAATAAGTATGATGCCCTCGTAAAAAGTCACGGGATGGCTAAGTAAAAATTTCGATATACAAGATGTTGTGGTTTTTCAGGCGCGAGACCATACATGTAGTATGTCGAGTGCCTGAAAAACCACAACAGCGCAGTAGATCGGACTTTTT
>DAOVTG010000278.1 GCA_030633185.1 Deltaproteobacteria bacterium | reverse complement strand
TAAGTAAAAATTTCGATATACAAGATGTTGTGGTTTTTCAGGCGCGAGACCATACATGTAGTATGTCGAGTGCCTGAAAAACCACAACAGGTCAGTAGTGCGTACTTTGTACGACGCCATCAACTTTGCTTCGCCCTCATAAATGGGGTCACATCTTGACAAAGGCTGTTGGATTATTCATGATAAAAGCGAATATCTCAATACGCCTTCGTCAAGAAATGACCCCAACCGAGGCAGGTCGAACGAACTCCGCGATAAAAAAGTTCACTCTATCTCTGTCGGGGTCAATGCTTTGACCCCATTCAAGTGAGCGCACCCCAAGAGTACTTCCTCGCTACGCTCACGGCGAACAAAATAACCCAATTACCCTATCGCTTTAGTACTTTTCGCAAGCCGAATATTTACCGTGAATCGGGGAAAAGTAACCATTTGCCGGTGAAATATTTCACTCTATCTCGGTCGGGGTCATTTCTCGACACTTGGCGGCCGTAAGGTTCGCGCAAAACTAAAGTTTTAACCCGCCATTTGTCAAGATTTGACCCCATTTATGAGGGCGAAGCAAAGTTGCAAATTGCTCTCTGGTAGTTATATGCCAGTATCGGTCTGAATATTGCTGTACCTGAATTTATACTTAATTGTCTTTTTTCAAAATGATAATGAGAGGGGAAATATATGCTGATTACCGAGATTTTAGCTCGTAACGGGCGGATGTATGCTGATGAGACGGCCTTGATTGAAAGAGACCCTGAACATAATAGCCGGCGCGAGATAAGTTGGGTTGAGTTCGACTGGCAGGCGAACCGGATTGCCAATCTGCTGCGTTCCCGGGGGATCGGGCCCGGCAGCCGGGTTGTTCATCTCTTTATGAACTCTTTGGAATGGTTGCCGCTCTATTTTGGGATTTTGCGCAGCGGGGCTTGGGTGGTGCCGCTTAATTTTCGTTTTGACAGTGAAAATATCAGCCATTGCGTTGAGGTTGCCGAAGCCGATGTTATCTTTTTCGGCCCTGAATTTTTCACTCGGGTTGCGGCTGTAAAAGAGCAGATGACTACGGTTAAACATTTTTTCAGTCTCGGTTCCTGTGATCTTGACGGTGTCGAGAACTATCTCGATTTACTTGATGCTTGTGATAGCGAAGATCCGCAGCTTAAATTTCATTATGAAGATAGTGCGGCCCTCTATTTTACTTCGGGGACAACCGGCCTGCCGAAACCGATTCTGTTGACGCATGGTAATCTGGAGTCGTCATGTATTGTCGAAAATCGTCACCATCTTCAGAATCACGATGATAATCTGATTCTGATTCCGCCTCTCTATCATACTGGTGCCAAGATGCACTGGTTTGGTAACTTTATCGTCGGTGCCAAGGCGGTAATCCTTAAAGGGGCAAAACCTGAATGGATTCTGGACGCGGTTTCGGAAGAGAAGGGGACAATTGTCTGGCTCCTGGTTCCCTGGGCTCAGGATATCCTGACGGCGATTGAGGATGGTGCCATAGATCTTAAAAAATATGAGCTTGGACAATGGCGGCTGATGCATATCGGAGCTCAGCCGGTACCGCCCAGCCTGATTCAGGAGTGGTTGAAAATTTTTCCTAATCAGGACTATGATACCAATTATGGCTTAAGTGAGTCGACCGGGCCTGGTTGTGTTCATCTCGGCATGGGTAATATCCATAAAGTTGGTGCTATCGGAGTTCCCGGTTTTGACTGGGAGTGTCGGGTTGTTGATGCTCTGGGTGAGCCTCTGCCGCAGGGTGAAAAGGGAGAATTGGTGGTCAAAGGACCTGGAGTGATGCGCGAATATTACAATAATCCGGAAGAGACAGCCCGTGCTTTAAGGGATGGCTGGCTCTATACCGGCGATATCGCCCGCCAAGATGAGGATGGCTTTATCTTCCTGGTAGATCGCAAAAAAGATATCATAATTACCGGTGGTGAAAATATTTTTCCGGTTGAAATAGAGGATTTTTTACAGGGACATAAAGATATTAACGATGTTGCTGTAATTGGTTTGCCGGATGAGAGACTGGGGGAGTCGGTCGCAGCGATTGTTGATCTCAAACCGGGCCGTCGTCTCAGTGAAGATGATATGGAAACCTTTTGTCAGGATCTGCCCCGTTATAAGCGTCCGCGCCGTTTCTTCTTTGATGATGTCCCTCGTAATCCCACCGGTAAGATTGAAAAACCGAAGCTGCGGGAAAAATATGCTGGTCATCAGGAGATGTTTAAGCTATAATATGAGGTACAATGGCACGAAGTTTTAGAGGTATTGGTAAAAAATCGTAACTATTCAGGTGCCCCCTGCAAACTGTCGGGATTGGGGTCATTGCTGGTACAAGGTGCGCCAGCACCCCTGGCTTCGCTGTGAGCGTAGCGAGGAAGCACTCTTGGGGTGTGACCCCGTTTATGAGGGCGAAGCAGAGTTCGCCTCTATTTGCTAAAATTTATGGTGGCACCTGAATAGTTACAAAAAATCATACAGTTCTTAATTTTTACCCATCACCTTTTATTTCGGTTTTAAACTTTGTGCCTATGTGCCTATGTGCCTATGTGCCTATGTGCCTGCTGCCTTTGTGCCTTATCTATAAAGTGGCTTTATTTTAGAGAAATTGAAAGTTTTTTAAGTTCTTCTTTGGTTCC
>DAOVTG010000197.1 GCA_030633185.1 Deltaproteobacteria bacterium | reverse complement strand
GATATCTCCGGATCGCCGGGGAACGAGAGTATGAGGGATCTTGGCCCCACTGGCCCGACTGAAAACTTCAACAACTTCAAGAACGCTGTAACCAATCCCGGTTCCCAGATTACAACAAAGTAATCTGGGACTCTTCCCAATCACCTCCAGGGCCCGAAGATGGCCTAAGGCCAGATCAACAACATGAATATAATCACGCACCCCGGTTCCATCCAGGGTATCATAATTGTTACCAAAGACCGAGAGCTGCGCTCTGCGGCCGACCGCAACCTGGGAGACATAAGGCAACAGATTATTCGGAATACCACGAGGATCTTCACCGATCAGACCACTTTCATGAGCCCCGATAGGATTGAAATAGCGCAGTAAAACAACATTCCACTGTTTGTCCGAAGCTTGCGTATCCTTTAAAATCTCTTCAATCATCAATTTTGTCCGACCGTAAGGATTAGTCGGGTTTAAAGCTGCCTGCTCATCAATCGGCACCTTTTCGGGATCACCGTAAACCGTCGCCGAAGAGCTGAAAACCAGGTTCTTCACACCATATTTTGCCATCGACAATAAAAGATTAATAGTGCCGCCAACATTGTTTTCATAGTAGGCCAGCGGTTTTTCAACCGACTCTCCAACTGCTTTGAGACCGGCAAAATGGATGACCGCAGAAAAATTTCCGTCTGCCATCAGCCGATCCAGAGCCAGCCGATCCAGCAGGTCAAGTTCATAAAACTCCACCTTTTTATTGCAGATCATCTCAATCCGTTTCGGCACTTTACGTGAACTGTTACTGAGATTGTCAACAATTACCACCTGATGTTTGGCCTGCAAAAGCTCCACGACGGTGTGGCTGCCGATATAACCGGCTCCCCCGGTAATCAGAACTCGCATTTCTCCTCCTTTTTCATAAAGAGCATATTGACAAAACTTTACTTAATGACTATTATTTCTGTAATTAATTCAAAATCACAAGTCAGAAGAGTTTTACAAAAAATGTAACTATTCAGGTGCCCACCATAAAGTTACAATAAAAGGAGAATCCAGATGCTTGAAGTGAGTCCTGCCGCAACTGAACAGATTGCCGGATATTTTACCAATCGCGAACCCGAACCGATCAGAATTTTTCTTAACGAGGGCGGTTGAGGCGGCCCCTCCCTTTCCATGGTCATGGATCAGGAACGCCCCAACGACGAGAGCTATAGTATCGGCGATTTCACCTTTCTGGTGGATCGCGATTTCATGGCAAAAGTAAAACCCATCAAGGTTGATTTTAAAGATGTCGGCTTCAGTATCTCAGCTAATATTGTTCTGGAGCAGGCCGGAGGCGGGGGTTGCACCGGCTGCGGTTCAACAAGTTCCTGCTGTTCATAAAAAAAGTAATTGTGATCTAAAAAGGGAGGCAAAGTGCCTCCCTTTTTTTTACCCTTTAATCGACTCCTCTATCATATCAGCCACAGCATTTCTTGTATTTTTTCCCGCTCCCGCAGGGACAGGGATCATTACGGCCGACTTTGGGTTGTGAACGCACAACTTGCTTGGGCACCACCCCCTGACCATCATAGAAGAACCATTCACCTTCATGACGTTTAAAATGGGCCATCTCATGGTGGGTTTTCAACTTCTCTTTCTGACGAAAGTGGGCTACAAATTCAATATTACCAGTCTCATCATCAACGCCGCCATCTTCGCTATTAATGATTTCCAGTTTTTCCCATTCCGATTTTTCGGCCCAACTTTTCGCGGTTGACGGTTCATATCTGGAAACCTGGTCAGGGTGGGTTGTATCCTTGACAAAATCCATCTCCAGCTTTACATGAGCACTGTACCGAGCCCGCAAAAGATCCTCAGCAGTTTTTGCTTTCTCACTACCTGAAAGTAAAGACTCACAACACTCTCCATACTCTTTTCCTGAGCCACATGGGCATCTATCCATAAGCTGCATATCCTCTCTTATTAAGCCAATTTAAATCGTTGCATCGATTTTTCTAGATGGCCGGCCAGATCTCGCAGACTGGCTGCATTTTTCTGCAACTCATTACTGCTGTCATCCAGTTCAGTGGCGGTTTGGCTAACCGTCGTGATATCCTGAGCAACCTCAGCCACAACCGCTGTCCCTTGCGAAATATTATCGTTAACCTCCATCATACCCTGAGAGGATTCATTAACATTAGTCGCAATATCGCGGGTCGTAACCGACTGTTCTTCAACGGCGGCGGAGATACTGCCGACAATATTGTCGATCTCACTGATAACCTGAACAATTGTTGTAATCTCACGACTGGTCTCAGAAGTCGAAGTCTGAATTCCGGTAATCCGGTCGGCAATCTCATCGGTGGCATTGGCGGTCTGCTGAGCCAGCTCTTTTATCTCGTTGGCAACTACCGCAAAACCTTTGCCAGCTTCACCAGCCCGGGCCGCTTCAATCGTGGCATTTAAAGCCAGCAGATTGGTTTGCGCGGAAATCGTCATGATGGTTTCGGTAACCTTGTCGATTTCGGCAGCCGCGGCGCTGAGTTCAGCGACTTTATGACTGGATGAGTTGGCTTTTTCAACTGCATCATGGGTAATCGTTCGGGCTCGACCGGTACTCTCTGCGATATCGCCAATCACGATGCTCATCTCTTCGGTCGAAGTGGCCACCATATTAACATTTTTAGAGGTTCTCTCAACTGCATCATTAATTGCGGCAAAGTTGACACTCATCTCTTCAGCCGCCGCTGAAACCGCATGTGAACGATCGGCAGTTTCCGTGGCATTGCCACTGATAGATGTCGCCATATCCATCAGATCATCGGCGGACTGTCGCAAATCATCACTATCCTTCTTGACACCTTGAAAGATTGAAGAGAGCTCCCGGGCCATGGTATCAAGATCACTACCGATAACTCCGAGCTCATCACCACCACTGACCCCGGAAACCACTGAAAGATCACCCCCCCCCAAACTCTGGGCAAAAACCCGAATTGCCTGCATACGTTTGATAATAGTGATAACCACCACCATTGACAAAATAAAGAGGAGGAGACCAAAACCGCTACAGACAATCTGGTTGATCAATAGTTGTTTGATCCGGGCTTCAGATTGTTTCTGCATCATGCCGACGGCTTTATTCATCTCTTTCAAAAGAGGTACATTGTTGGCCATAACCCAAGCCAGACTTTCACTCTCTCCAGTCGTTCCGGTAATAATTATTTCAAGATGTGAGAAAAACTCTTTTTGAAGCTTCTCAACTTGGGCCAGTTGTGACCAGGCCGGTTCTTCTGACTTGGGACAAAGACGAAATTCGGTTTTCTCAAGATTAAGATCCAAGGGAGCATCTCCCGAATCTTTCAAAGCCTTTAAAGTTACATCAAAAACCGCCATCGTATTTTTCAGGTTGGCTGTCTCTGCTTTGAGACCGGCATTAACCGACTGTTTCCTTTTCAAGGAGATAGCCAAGGCTTCCTTGGTCATTTTTTGGGTCAGCATCCGTTGACGTCCGGCCAGGTTTATTACCAGTCCATCACTTTTTTGCTGGTTGGTGGCAATCAGGGTCAGCACAAACATCAAGGCAATAATAAGTATCAGGCTGCCAATAATAAGTCCGAGTTTATTCTTTATCGATAGATTAGCCATCTATTTATCTCTCCTCACAGGTTAAATAGGTGTACGAAATAAAAAAGGCATCTCTGACAAACCTGAAAAATGCAAGTGCATGGTTAACAGGTATGCTGGAAACACCTTGATTCTAAACGAAAACCAGAAGAAGTCAAGTTTTTAACCTCTTCAGGATAGATTTTTTATTTTTCAGGAAGAGTGCTCAGTTGACAATTTTCCAGATGATACTGGTTTCAGTGAGTAAATATTCGGATTGCTGTCATGTAGTTACTCAATTTGATAATTACTACAGACAGAAGGCACAGAGTTTTTTACACCGGCAGATTGGTTTGCAATCTAAGATGAAAGAGATTGGTAAACCTGCATCCAGAATCTTTGCGAGCCTTATCCGCTATACGTTGCAGTTTCGTTTCCACCACTTCTCCATTTCTGAGTATAGGTAATGTTTCCTCACAACATCATTAAAAGCTGTCCCAACCTATTGCTAACGCTCTGTAAACCCTTATCGAAGGAAAAAATCATTTTCAAAAAAAATCCCGATCCGGCATCCAAACAGCCTTCAATTTTATTGATCTTTCTTGCAATTTATGATCAGTAGCTATAATATGTTTGCCCAATCAGACGACAACCGACAAAAAACTGGTACAACGGATTAGGGATATAAAAGAGACCCACAAGCCAATCTTTTGAAAAAAGAGTTGTCGCAACTGGTCGAATACTGTCTGCAAACTACCGGGGCTGGGGTCATTGCTGGCACAAGGTGCGTCAGCACCCCAGCTTTGACCCCGTTTATGAGGGCAAAGCAGAGTTCGCCGCTATTTGCTATGACTTTATGGTGGGCACCTGAATAGTTATTAAAAAGGAAAATCCAATGAACAAATTGAATGACCTCGGCAACTTTTTTTCTAACCAGCAATTTGACTGGCGAAGCATTGTTATTCTTGTGGTCGGTGCAATTGTCCTCTATATTGCTTTTCGTATCGGCGCTTTCATCCTCAAGATTGTCGTCGGTCTGGCCGCCATCGCTCTGATAATTGTCGGCATCATCAAAGTGTTACCCTTCTTTGGGTTGTAACCGTGACCGATCGTCTGTTATCCAACGGATTAATTTTTTAAATGAATAGTGATGGCGTCGTAAAAAGTCCGATCTACTGCGCTGTTGTGGTTTTTCAGGCACTCGACATACTACATGTATGGTCTCGCGCCTGAAAAACCACAACATCTTGTATATCGAAATTTTTACTTAGCCATCCCGTGACTTTT
>DAOVTG010000267.1 GCA_030633185.1 Deltaproteobacteria bacterium | reverse complement strand
CGGAAGAGACCGCTGCAGCCTTTAACGGTGGTAAATGGTTTCATACCGGTGACCTTGGTACGATGGATGAGGATGGTTTCTTCTATATCGTTGACCGAGTTAAGGATATGGTTATTAGAGGCGGCTTTAATGTCTATCCCCGGGAGCTTGAAGAAGTATTGTTGACCCACCCGGCGATCTCTCTGGCCGCAGTTATTGGTGTTCCCCATGATCGTCACGGCGAGGAAGTTAAGGCGGTGGTGGTGCTTAAAGAGGGGCAACAGGCGACACCTGAGGAGATTATCGCTTGGTCAAAAGAGCAGATGGCAGCCTATAAATACCCACGTATTGTCGATATCCGGGACTCGTTGCCGATGAGCGCTACCGGAAAAATTCTCAAAAAAGAACTTAAAGCTGAGGTGAAATGATGAAAATGAAATTGTCGCGATTAGCGGTTGTCGTCAGTCTGTCTGTTGTCCTGATAATTGGGGTTGGTGGATTTGCGAACCGAGCTCAGGCAAAAACTGAAAAGCCCAATATTCTCGTGATTATGGGTGATGATATTGGTTACTGGAACTTGAGTTTTAACAATCATGGGATGATGGGCTACAAAACTCCGAATATCGATCGGATTGCCAACGAGGGCACCTCTTTTACCGATTATTATGGTGAGCAGAGCTGCACCGCCGGTCGTTCAGCCTTTATCACCGGCCAGCATGCAGTACGTACCGGGTTAACCAAAGTTGGTCTGCCGGGAAAAGATCTGGGGATTCAGGATGAAGATCCGACCTTGGCCCAAATGCTCAAGCCTTTGGGCTACATGACCGGTCAGTTCGGGAAAAATCATTTGGGTGATTTGGATAAGTATTTGCCGACCAACCATGGCTTTGATGAGTTTTACGGCAATCTTTACCATCTTAATGCCGAACAGGAGCCGGAGCATCCGGATTATCCGAAAGACCCGGCCTTTCGTAAGCGGTACGGCCCGCGTGGTGTCATTAAATCCACGGCCGACGGTAAGATTGAAGATACCGGGCCTTTGACCATCAAGCGGATGGAGACCGTCGATGAAGAGTTTTTGGCCTCAACCAAAGACTTTATTGAGCGGGCCCATCAAGCCGAGAAACCATTCTTTGCCTGGTTTAATCCAACCCGCATGCATTATTATACCCATGTCAAAAAAGAAAACCAGGGTAAAACCGGTTTGGGTACCTACGCTGATGGCATGGTCGAACACGACGCTATGGTTGGGGATCTGCTTGAGCTTCTTGACAAGCTTAAAATTGCCGACAATACTATCGTTGTCTACACCACCGACAATGGCCCTCACTTTAATGAATGGCCTGATGCGGCGATAACCCCTTTCCGGGGAGAGAAAAACACTAATTGGGAAGGCAGCTTCCGAGTGCCGGCGATAATCCGCTGGCCGGGACATGTTAAAGCCGGAAAATACTGCAATGAAATTGCTGCCGGCCTGGATTGGGTGCCGACCTTGATGGCGGCTGCAGGTAACCCCGATATCAAAGAAGAGCTTAAGGCAGGAAAGAAGCTGGGTAACAAGTCTTACAAGGTTCATCTTGACGGTTATAATATGCTTCCTCTGCTCTCCGGCCAAGTGGAGAAGAGTCCACGTCAGGAGTTTTTCTATTTTGGTGACGAGGGTCAGTTTTTAGGGGTTAGGCACGGGCGCTGGAAGATGGTTTTTGCCGAGCAGCGGACTGAAGGGGGTATTGATGTCTGGATTAACCCATTCACTAACCTCCGCATACCGAGACTTTTTGATCTTAAAATGGATCCCTTTGAAAAAGCTCAAACCGCTAACGTCTATGATAGGTGGATATCTGAGCATGCCTTTGTTATCGTGCCCACACAGGATGTTATCGGAAAATTCTTACGTTCATTTATTGCATTTCCCCAACGTCAGAAACCGGCCTCCTGGAATGTTCAAGGAGTTGTGCAGATGATGATAAAGGGTGGCCCTGGGGCTGTTAAAAAATAGCAGCTAAAAGAGGGAAATTTATAGTGAAGATTCCATCATTGAAAATAGGAGATATGATCGCTGACCATCCGATTATCCAGGGAGGTATGGCGGTTAGTGTCTCAACTTCCGAGCTGGCTGTGGCTGTGGCTGAGGAGGGCGGCATCGGAGTGATTGGCGGAACCGGCTTAAGCATGGATGATCTGCGGCGCCAGATGCGTGAAGCCCGGGCCAGCACCAAGGGGTTGTTGGGTTTGAACATAATGGTTGCGGCGCGAAACTTCAAGGAGGCCGTTCTTGTCTCTTTAAAAGAGAAGGTTGATATTGTGATTGCCGGGGCGGGTTTTTCCCGTGATGTGTTCACCCTCTGTAGAGAGTGGAAAACCCCGGTTGTAACTATGGCCTCTTCGGTAAAAGTGGCGCGTCTGTCGGAACGTTTGGGGGCTGCCGCCGTGATCGTCGAAGGCTGTGATGCCGGTGGTCATCTCGGTACCGAAGAGAAGACCATCGATCTTTTGCCGGCCATCTGCGAGGCGGTTTCTATTCCCGCAATTGCCGCCGGCGGTTTTGTTAATGGTCGTGATATTGCTCAGCAACTCGAACTGGGGGCCGCCGGGGTTCAGCTTGGCACTCGTTTTCTCTTAAGTGATGAATGTACTGTCCATGAAAATTTCAAGGAGTTATTGATAACTTCAAAGGCTGCTGATCTGGTGCGCATTATGTCGCCGGTGGGTTTGCCGGCCAATGCCATACTTACTCCGTTGGTTAAGAAATATCTGTCTGGCGACAGCTCTATCGAGCCCCAAAGTTGTGATGGTTGTCTGAAAAAGTGCGGTCGAGAGTTCTGTATTCTGGAGGCTCTGCGGCGGGCTCGAGATGGCGATTATGAACGCGGCCTCTTCTTTACAGGGAAGCGTTTCCCTGACATTACTGCGGTTGAGCCGGTGAAAAAGATTTTTTCCGATCTTCTACAGGAGACCCGGATCTATCTTGACCGGGTTCTTGAAAGTAGTTCACCTCTTAGGTGATTAGTCAGACAAATCTTTTCGGGCCAGGCTGGCTTCAAGTTCCGCCAGTCTGGCTTTGATTTGCTCAAGCTCGTCCGGTTCAGACCGCGAGGATTTGCGTCGGGATAAGCCAAACAGAGACGACTCTACATCAT
>DAOVTG010000142.1 GCA_030633185.1 Deltaproteobacteria bacterium | reverse complement strand
TATTTCGAGGTCTGCCGCTTGTGCCAATCAAAAAGATTCTCTTCGCGACCGCCGTATTCCCGGTTATCGTAAAGTCGGGCAACAAAAATACCGTGACGCAAACCTTCATACTTTTCGTGATCCATGGCACCGTACCAGGAGCCGGTCTCGGCATCGACGGCGACGGCTGTGGTATAGAGCAGGTAGAAGTTAAGGAACTCCTTCATAACCGGATCAGGTTGAACCGCGAAAAAAAGGAGTCCCGGTTTTTTGCTCGGGATCGGTAATTCATACTCATCAGCAACTACCGACTCTTCCCTAACTACTTTATCATCATTTATTTCAGTAAAATAGTTAACAAAATTAAACGGATTTTTTGGCCTTTGCTCAACCGGCGTGAGCGCCTGAACACCGTCAAAGGCTTGGTTGCCAGTATACTTACTAGACAATTTATAATTTGTAAACTCCGGCTCAAGGAGTTCAATATCCGCAGAGAGAAAATCTTTGGTCGTGAAATTGGTGCCACCATACTGGTTGCGAGCCTTATCCTCAGCCCAGATCATAATGGTTGCGGCGATCTCGGAACCACATTGGCGAACCTCGGCAAATTTGGCATCAATCCGGGCCCGCTGGGCTCGGGGCACGATCAGAGCCAGTAAAAGACCAATAATCGCCACCACCAGAAGTAATTCAATCAGCGTAAAACCACCTCTTCTCTTTTCGACAGTTTTCATTATTTCTTTAACCTTATAATTATTCACATACCGCCTCCCGAACCGACCGAGGATGAGAGCTCGGAGACCAGGTTGTAGAGCGGTAGCAGGATACCCATGACCAGGGCCAGGGCGAGGCCGCCCATTGCAAAGAGCAGCATGGGCTCGAGCATGGTCAAAGCCGTCTCAATTTTACGTTCAAGATCTTCGCTGTAGTATTCGGCAACCAGATTCATCTGTTCGGGCAAGGTTCCCGATTCTTCACCAACCGCAATCATGCGGATGGTCATCCGTGGAACATAGCGACTTTCACGCAGAGCATCGGAAAAAAGTGAGCCTTCGATAATTTTTTGCCGGGCTCGTTCCATAGTCTCCTGAAAGACCAGATTGTTGATCGATACCAGTGACATTTTAATGCCGCGTATAAGATCGATTCCGGCATTACTGATCAACGCCATATAGCGCATGAAAAAGGCCATCCGCATCTGGATAAAAAGTTTGCCCAAAGGCGGCAGATTAAATTCGAGCCAATCGAGATAACGCTTAGTCTCATCCCGGCTGCGCATAACGAAAAAACCAACCACCAACAGAACGATTGCCAAGGCATACCAGTGACCACTCTCTTGAAATGATTCCGAAATCGCCATAATGACTTTGGTAACCGTCGGCAAGGGCACATCAAACTGGGTTAAAAGTTCGAAAAGGGGCGGAAAAACTTTAGCCAGAAAGACATAAGCCGCCAAGAGCAGAGCAAGCATGATAAAACAGGGGTAAATCAAGGCTTTACGAACATTACGAATAAGAACGTCGATCTTTTTATAGTGAATCGCCATATCGGCAAGAGTGCGGTCGAGATTACCCGACTGTTCACCAATCTCGGCCAAATTGACAAAAAGTTTCGGAAATGCCCCACTTTTGGTCAGGGCCTGGGAGAAACCGTCGCCACTCATGATGTAATTGACGATCTTTTTCAAAGCTTTTCTTAAAATTTTATTCTCGGAATCACTGCCCAGTTCATCCAGGCTGCGCACCAGGGGCACCCCGGCCTTAAGCATTACGGAAAGATTGTTGCTGAATTCGACCAGATCGCGACGACTCAAACTGCCGAGGGCAAAATCATCGAGCCGGTGCAAAAGCTGTCTCAGCTTATCCTGACGCGCATCAATCAGGAAAAGGCCTTGAGTTTTAAGCCGGGCCGCCAGCTGAACCTCGTCAGGGGCAACCTGGCTGCCCTTAATGATAGAGCCCTCGGCGTTGGCCGCTTTATAGGCAAATTCCGGCATTAATGGGTCACTCGCAAAACTTCATCAATCGTGGTGATACCGGCTTTCGCTTGATCCAGGCCATATTCAAGCATAGTTACCATGCCTTCGGCAATCGCCTGCTGCTTGATCGCTTTAATTGAGGCCTTGGTGCTCATCAATTCACCTAAATCGGGGCCCACCGTCATTATCTCGTAAATACCTAAACGGCCGTGATAACCACTCTCACTACAGAGTTCACAACCGCGGCCGCGAAAAAGAGAATCCGTCGGTTGGAGCCAGTCGGAAAACCCTAAATCCTTAATTTCAGCCGCACTTAAGTGATACTCCTCTTTGCAGTTTGTACAGATTCGGCGCACCAGCCGCTGGGCCACCACGGCTTTGAGGGTGGAGGGCAGAAGATAGGGTTCAACCCCTAAATCGAGGAGCCGGGCGATGGTCGATGGGGCATCGTTGGTATGGATGGTCGAAAGCACGAGATGACCGGTCATGGCCGCCTGCATAGCCATATCTGTAGTCTCCAGATCGCGAATCTCACCAACCAGGATAATGTCGGGATCCTGACGCAGGAAATGACGAATCGCCTGCGGAAAACCGAAATCTATCTTCTTGTTGACCTGAGACTGCTTGATCAGTGGCATCTGATATTCGATCGGATCCTCGATTGTTAAAACATTCTTCTCCAAGGCGTTAACCAGGCGCAACATCGCATAGAGAGTCGTCGTCTTACCACTGCCGGTAGGGCCCGCAGCCAGAACGATACCGAAAGGAATGCGAATCAGGCGCTCAACTTTACGGCGCAGATCTTCACTCATACCGAGAGATTCGAGCCCCTGAGCAACGCTGGTTTTATCGAGAATCCGCAAAACCGCATTTTCCCCGAATTTTGTCGGAATCAGAGATGAACGGATATCGACCGAACGACCGGAAAAGCTAAACTGGAGTTGACCATCTTGGGGCAGGCGGTTTTCGGCAATATTCATCCCCGAAAGCACCTTGATCCGGGTTATCAAGGGAATATGAATCTGACGTGCCATAACATACTCGCCGCGCATAATCCCATCAACCCGAAAACTTATCCGGGTAACCATCTCCTCCGGGCTCAGATGAATATCGGTGGCCCGATCACGAATCGCTTTGATAAAAAAAAGTTCCAACAAGCGGATCACCGGCGGTTCAACTTCGCCTTCGGCAACCCCGCCGCCACTCAAAGCGGCCGCCATATTGCGGCTCACCTCTTCATCAATCGAAGCTCCTAAACCGTACTGAAACTCAATCGTCTCCATCACCGATTCAAGATCGGCGGCATAAATCATCACCGGCCGTTTAACGACCCGGCGCAAACTGTCGATGGCAACTACATCACTGGGATTATCCATCGCCACTTTGAGGCTTTCGCCCTCAATGGCGTACGGCATTAACCGATAGCGCTCGGCAAAATTTTTATCTACAAGTTTTACGGCGGAGGGTTCAACAAAAGTGGTTTTAAGATCGACAAAAGGCAAGTCATTGGAGATCGCCACGGCCCGGGAGAGCTCTTTGCGATTGACAATCCCTAAGCGCAGAAGAACATTACCTAAAAGCTCACCAGTACTGCGCTGCTCCTTTAAAGCAAGCGAAATCTGGGCCTCAGTCGCCATCTGTTCATCGGTTAAAACTTCACCTAAACGTCGCATTTTTTACAATTACTCCATATAACCAGTCAGCAATTTGATCCGCGCCCGGATACGACGTTCAAGAGGCCGGTCGTTTTCTAAAAAGCGGCTTTTCAAGGCCTCCTGATAAAGACTTAAGGCCTGATTAAACTCTTTTAGCTGCTCGCAAAGAGAGGCATAAGCCAATAGTGCTTTCAAGTTCTGCGGATCGAGTGCAACCAGGTTCCGATAATATCTCGCGGCCGCCGCCTGATCTCCACGTTGCTGAGCCAGCCAGGCCAGGTTATTGAGAGCACTGATTGAGCCCGCATCCAGCAACAGGGCCTCGGCAAAAAGTTTTTGGGCTTTTTCATGATTATCGGATTTGAGCGCAATCAAACCCTGATTGACCTTGACCCGGGCGTCACGGGAATCGGCTTTACTAAGCAGTTCCAGCGCCTTTTTAAACTCATTACGCTCCAAACAGATAACCGCCATATTGAGCAGGGCTTCCTGATGTTCGGAATCAAGTTCAAGAATCCGGTTGAAATAGTAGTGAGCCCGACTACGGTTGCCGGAACTTAAAGCCAACACCCCAACCTGAAAAAGGTGATCGATATCATCTTTTTGGATGGGTCGGCGCGCCCTGGCAATGGTAGGTTTCGCGATCTTATTCCCGGACACTCCGCTAGAAACCGGAATCGAGCTGATGGTCACAGCTGCCGTATCTGAAACAGTGGCATCCGGTTCGACAACCTCAAAACCGGGCTCGGGTGCAACAAGAGCTGAATTTGCTTCCGGATTTTGTGAAATAAGCGAGGCAGTTTTCGGATTCGGCTGCACCAGCTCTTTTTTTGCGGCCTCCAGCTGCGATTTTTCTTGTTTGCTATCTCGGTCGGTAGAGGGCGGAACAAACTCGGCCCGATTCTTCTGTCCGGAACTTTTTACTACCTGTTTTTGGCTCCCGGCAGGCGTTGAACCACCTTCGTTCAGAACTATATTGTTTTTTTCACGGACGCTGTCTTCTACGGGTGATCTCGATACTGCTTTAGCCGGCTCGGAATAGGGTTTTGGGGCTGAAGAGGTTGGCGGCATTGTGAAATAGTAGGCGGCCCCACCCATCAGAATCATGACAACCAGCAGGATCACGGTTTTTGAAGAGACTTTCTTCTCTTTGGAGGCAGCTCCGCCCTCTCTCTGCGACGGTTTCATAACCGGCGGCACTCCAACCGAAACCGAAGACTTCTCCTCTTTCGCAGCCCGGCTCTTTTTCAGATAGTCGTTAATCAGACTCATTTATTAACCACGGTCGGGGTCAACATGACGACCAACTCAACTCGTTCATCAACATTTTTCCGGCGGCGAAAGAGATTTCCGATAAGCGGAATATCTCCGATTATCGGTACCTGGGAGCTGTTATTGGAATCGATTTCGCTAATCAGGCCGCCGATAATAATGGTTTTACCATCATCAACCCGAACAATGGTGTCGGTCTGCCGGGTATTGATGACCGGCACATCGAAAGTATTGTTATCGTAACTAAAGGTTTTATACTCAGCCAGTTCCGAGACCACCGGAACAATATGCAGGATTATTACCCCATCGGCATCTATCTGTGGCGTAATCCCAAGCGAAATACCGGTATTCGCGGTAACTACTTCTGGCACGATCACGGTCTGGTCGTCGCCACTGCTTTGCGCCTGCCATTGCAGGTAAGGAATCTCGCGCCCGACCGTAATCACCGCCGACTGGTTATTGAGAACACTTATACGCGGTGAAGAGAGAACCTTGACATTACCTTGGGTCGATAGGGCATCAAGAACCCCGTCAAGAATATTTTTACGGTTGGGATCACCTTTGTACTCAACATTGAGGCCGGTCGCACCACTGGCGAAATTGGTCGCTAAGGAGAGGGAGCCTCCTTTGATAAAATCGCTGGCCAGCAGATTCCAATCGATACCATATTCAAAACCCCGACTTAAAGAGACCTGAATAATCTTGGCTTCAATTACCACCTGCCGACGCAAAGCCTGCTGTAATTTCTCCAGGTAACATTCAACCAGAGCCAGATTTTCGCGCCGGTCGGTGACAACAATGAGACCTCCCATGGGATTGATTTCAACACGAGCATCAACTGAAAGCAGTGCTCCTTCCCCAGAGCTACCACCGGAGCCCCCGCCCAAGGCTTTTTCGATATTTTCCCAAACCTGAAGATACTCTTCATTTGACTCGGTCGAGATTTCAAAACCACCGGCCCCGCCGGTTGAACCGCCGGGCCCGCTGTTACCGCCGGAGCCACCCCCGCTCTCGCCACTATTAGAAACCAAGCTGTAATCAAAATGAAAGATTCTTGTCTCAAAGGCCTTAATCGAGAGAATATTATCCTTGATTGTATAAAAATTTTCACAGGAATCAAGCATCAACGTCAAGGCCTGACGCAAAGAGAGATCATTAAATTCAACCGAAACCGGATGACCGCGATCAACCCCTTTGCTGAGCACCAGGTTAAGACCAGCTTCACGAGCCAGGCCAAAGAGGACGCCTTCAAGCGGGGCTCCCCTGGTCGAGAGGGAAAAAAGCATCTTTTCAAAAGGCAGTTCGCCAGCCACGGCCGCCACGGGGACAAGTTCCGCAAGCGGCGGCAAGTGTGCCGGAGAACGTTGATAGTTTGAGGATGACCGGGAAGCGCCATAAGGCATACGAGGCGTCGCCGGAGTGACACTCTTTGCCGGTGGTGGCGCAACCGTAGAACAGCTCGGCAAGAGCAGACCCAAAAAAAACACTAAGACAAATAAATGTTTAGATATCAATATCTTCACCTCTCATCATTCTTCACTATTTCCCCTCCTGCTCCAGCAGCGGCTCAAGACGCCGCAAGAGCTCACTAAGAACGGCTTTCTGTTTTACCGGAGCCGGGATCTCACTCTTT
>DAOVTG010000223.1 GCA_030633185.1 Deltaproteobacteria bacterium | reverse complement strand
AATTAGTCTGTCGGCGGGATCATTGTGGTTGAAAAAATATTGTTGCGATAATGTCGCAATTTCCGGAGTAATGGGCAGGACGGTCAGCGATAAAACTAATCTGAGATCATTCATGTATTGGGTCGAAGAGATATCATCTCTTAGCCGTCCGGATTGCATGAGCATGGCGATCTCCCAAAAAGAGATATCTGAACAGGCCAGAGATTTTTCTCGCAGACCTTCTTCCAGAGCAGTCTTGGCTTCAATACTTAGACGGTTCGGATCGTCTTGCCAGAAAATCAAAACATGAGTATCACAGATTGTCAGCATCAGCACTCCACTCCACGGTCTCGACCGGTTTAGTGATATCCCCGAGAATCATGGTTCCTTTTAGCTTGAGCAGCCGATCCTTAGCCTCTTCCACATCGCTACGTTCCGGCACGAGCCGGGCAATGCTTCTTCCATGGCTGGTTATTTGTAATTCCAGCCCTTTTTTCACCTGACGTAGATATTGGGGTAAGTGATTACGTAACTCGGTTACATTAACTTGTTGCATAACTGTTCTCCTGATCCCTCAAATCATTCTGTGCATTAACTATGTACAGAATATTCTATCTATTGACATTAGTCAAGTCAAAACCAGCCCAAAAACTGATATTCTAATGTCGGTAGAAAAGCACCGTATATTGATGAATTTTAGCAAATTGGGGGAGCTGAATAGTTCCCCCGGATTTTTAAATATTGCAGTACATCCTAAGCTATGATAATTAGCGGAACGATTATGTTTTTGTTTATCTCACATTGCAACCAAATAGCCACCTGGGAGGGTGTCTGGAGGAAAATATGCTTACCCTATCGTCTCGTGTGCAACAGATTAAACCCTCGCCAACCCTGGCGATTACCGCTAAAGCCAAAGCCTTGCAGGCTGAAGGCGTTGATGTTGTCAATTTCGGGGCCGGAGAGCCGGATTTTGATACGCCCGAAAATATTAAAGAGGCCGGGATCAAGGCGATTCGGGATGGATTTACCAACTACACTGCCGTTCCCGGCATTCCCCAGCTTCGACAGGCGATTGCGGCAAAATTGAAAAGAGAGAATCGGCTCGATTATAAGGAGAATGAAATTGTGGTCTCCTGCGGCGGCAAGCACTCTTTTTACAATCTCGCCCAGGCTCTGCTTGATCCGGGTGACGAGGTTATCGTGCCGGCTCCTTACTGGGTCTCCTATCCGCCGATGGTCTCTCTGGCCGGAGGGATACCGATAATTCTTGAGACCAGCGAGGATGAAAGTTTCAAACTTTCACCGGAACGGCTTCAGGCCGCAATTACGAAAAAGACCCGGGCCGTAATTATTAATTCGCCCTCTAATCCGACCGGGGCGGCTTACTCATGGGATGAGCTTAAAGCCTTGGCCGAAGTGGTTGTCAAAAATGATATATTGCTGATCAGTGACGAGATCTATGAGCATATTACGTATGATGGATTTGAGCCGCGCAGTCCGGCCGAAATCAGTCCGACGGTCAAAGATCATTGTATTATTTTGAACGGGGTCTCAAAATCATATTCGATGACCGGCTGGCGCATCGGATTTACGGCGGGGCCGGCAACACTGATTGCAGCGATGACCAAGATCCAGAGCCAGAGTACCTCAAACCCGACTTCAATTTCACAAATGGCGGCGATAGAGGCCTATAACGGCCCCCAGGATTACGTTAAAAACGTGTTGGTTGATTTCACTAAACGGCGGGCCTATATCATTAAGGCTTTAAGCGAGATTCCCGGTATCTCCTGCTTTAATCCGCAAGGGGCTTTTTACGCTTTCCCCAGTGTCAAAGGTTTGCTGGGCAAAACTTACAACGGGCGGGAAATTGATTCTTCACTGACTTTATGTGATCTTTTGTTGGACGAAGCAAAGATTGCCGCCGTTCCCGGAGAGGCTTTTGGTGCCCCCGGCTACCTGCGCCTCTCTTACGCCACTTCAATGGAAAATATAATCAAGGGTATAAATCGTTTAAAAGAATTTGTTAAAGGACTTTCATAGAGTTTTAAGAAGGTTTTTCCCGACCTTAAAACACGAAACTGACGAAGGATTATTTGCGTCGGTTTCGTGTTTTTCGTGACTACCTTAGACCACAGAACGGGTGAAAAAATAAAAGTCAAGAGCGAGACCACGAAATACACTAAATACACGAAAAGGGCAAAAGCAAGGGCATGAAACATGATAACTGTAACCAATCTCAGTAAATGCTATGGCGGCCAGACCCTTTTTACCGATGTCAACCTACAGTTTGATCCCGGTAATCGCTATGGTGTTGTCGGCCCTAACGGAGCCGGAAAATCAACTTTTTTAAGAATTCTCTGCGGTAATGAGAGCACCGACAACGGTTTAGTCAGCCTTCCGGCCAGAATGCGGGTCGGCACCCTAAATCAGGATCATTTTGCCTTTGAAGATGATCTTTTAGTCGATGTCGTCATGCAGGGACAAAAAGAGCTCTTTGTCGCTTTTGCCGAAAAAGAGAAGCTTTTGGCCGAGCCGGAACCTTCGGCTGAACGCATTATTGAACTCGAAGAGATCATTCAGCATTACGACGGCTATCAGGCTGAGAGTCTGATAGCCCAGATGCTTGAGGGGTTGGGGATTGCGACAATTTACCACAATCAACCAATGCGGGTACTTTCCGGCGGCTACAAACTCAGGATTTTGCTGGCTCAGTGTCTTTTCAGTAAACCTGAAGTTCTGCTTCTTGATGAACCAACCAACCATCTCGACATCATGTCGGTGCGCTGGCTCGAAGATTATCTGGTCGATTATAATGGAACTCTGATTGTGGTCTCCCATGACCGTGATTTTATCAACCGGGTCTCAAGCCATATTGTCGATATAGATTACGAAACCATCAAGATTTATCCGGGAAACTATGACTACTATCTAAGAGCCCGGGAGCTGGAGGATCAGCAACGCCGTCAGGAGTCGGACAAGGCGGAAAAAAGGATGGATGAACTCCAGACTTTTGTTACCCGATTTAAAGGTAAAGCGAGTAAAGCCCGGCAGGCCCAGAGTAAGATGAAGCAGATCACGCGGATGGAGAAAGACTTGGTCAAACCGCTCTACTCCTCCAGAGCCCATCCGCGCATCACTTTTCCCATTTGTCGGCCCTCAGGCAAAACCGTACTTGAAACAAAATCGATAAGTAAAGCTTATGGCAGCAAAAAAGTTCTCCACGAGGTCACTTTCACGCTCAATAAGGGTGAGCGACTGGCCGTCATCGGCCCCAACGGTATCGGTAAATCGACCCTTTTAAAGATTATTATGGATGAGCTTGAGGCTGATCAGGGGATTGTGAAATGGGGCTATGAGACCCATCCGGAATATTTTTCTCAAGATCACCGGGAACTGATTCCCAACAACTCTTCGCCTTACGAATATCTTTATAGTTACGGCCCCGGCGAGAGTATCGGCACAATCAGAGGCCAGCTTGGCAACCTCCTCTTCACCGGTGATGATGTCCATAAAAACACCTCTGCCCTCTCCGGGGGTGAGGCCGCCCGCCTGATTATCGCCAAACTGGTCTTAAAAAAAGGCAATGTTCTGATCCTTGATGAACCGACCAACCATCTTGACCTTGAATCGATCGAAACTTTCATCGATGCTCTGGTCAAGTTTGAAGGAACGATCATCTTTGTCAGCCATAATCGCTACCTTGTCAATCGCCTGGCCACCCGCGTACTTGAATTAAAAAGTGACGGTTTTGACCTCTATCCCGGCACTTATGCTGAATACCTTGAACATCTGGGCCACGATCACTTAAGCGTAGACGCTCCGGTAAAACAAGCAAGTCCCAGTCGCATGCGAAAAACAGATGGAGAGAAAGAGAAAGAGAGAAAAAAAGAGGAGAAAAAGAGCGGTGAGAGTAAAAAAAAGGCGGACAAAAAACAACCGGCTGATAAATGGCGGATTCAGGACAAAGGTCAGCGTAAAAAGATCAACAATCAACTGCGACCTTTAAAAAAAGAGAGTGCTGCGGCCGAAACGCTCTGCGAGGAGCTTGAGAAAGAGAACGAAAATTTCAATCAACTATTTTTAGAGCCTGATTACTATTCGAAAACTTCACCTGAAATGATCAAACAACAGGCTGCCGAAAAAAAAGAGTATGAAGAGAAACTCGCCTGGGCCTATCGTAAATGGGAAAAGCTCAACCAGGAGATTGAAGTCCTGCAAAAAGAATTTAAAGTAGATCAATGAGTGATGGCGTCGTAAAAAGTCCGATCTACTGCGCTGTTGTGGTTTTTCAGGCACTCGACATACTACATGTATGGTCTCGCGCCTGAAAAACCACAACATCTTGTATATCGAAATTTTTACTTAGCCATCCCGTGACTTTT
>DAOVTG010000159.1 GCA_030633185.1 Deltaproteobacteria bacterium | reverse complement strand
AATTTTCGTGGTAGGCACAGGCGGATTTGAACCGCCGACTTCTACCGTGTCAAGGTAGCGCTCTCCCCCTGAGCTATGCGCCTACAATTACTGGTGCTTTTGCCGATTTACAGCGGCGGGAGAGGTAGTTAACAATTTTACCCGCCAATGTCAAGACTTTTTACGACGCTACCACCCCTAGTTAACTCATAAAAAGAAGTCACGGTATGGCTAAGTAAAAATTTCGATAGACAAGATGTTATAGTTTTCCAGGCGCGAGACCATACATGTAGTATGTCGAGTGTCTGGGAAACTACAACAGCGCAGGATATCGGAATTTTTACTTAGCCATCACCTTTTGCGCTGCCATTTGGTACCATCAGCTGAATCCTTTAAAACTATCCCCTTTTCATCGAGAAGGTCACGAACCCGATCGGCCTCGGCCCAGTTACGCTCTTTGCGGGCGGCGCTGCGGGCGGCAATCAGGCTTTCGATCTCAGCGGCCTCCAGTTGCTCCCCAACTTTTCCGGTTGTTCTCTGGAGAAAATCACGCGGTTTCTCCTGAAGCAAGCCCAAGGGACCACCAATTTCGCGCAAAAACCCGGCCACCCGAACAGCCACCTGCGGTATGTCGGCCGCCTTCTCCTCATCGAGCCAGCGGTTGATCTCTTTACTGACCTCAAAAAGAACTGCAACCGCCGCTGCACTGTTAAAATCATCATCCATAGCGTCAATAAAATCCTGACGCCAGGCTTTGATCCTGTCGTCTAAAGAACACGACTCCGCCGCCACAAGGCCTGCCGTTTCTTCATCAAGTCGATCCAAAGACTGATAGAGTCGCTCCAGGCCAGCCGCAGCCACCGCCACATTCTCCTGAGAAAAATCGATCGGCGAACGATAGTGGTTGGCAACCACGAAAAACCGCAAAATTTCCGGATGGCAATCCTCAAGCAACTCGCGAATGGTCAAAAAATTACCCAAAGATTTTGACATCTTCTCCTGATCGATATTGACAAAACCATTATGCACCCAGTAATGGGCTAAAGGCTTTCCGCTGGCCCCTTCCGACTGGGCAATCTCATTCTCATGATGGGGAAAGATCAAATCCTTACCGCCACCGTGAATATCGAAAGTGTCACCGAGAAATTTCTGGCTCATGGCCGAACACTCGATATGCCAGCCGGGACGCCCCTCACCCCAGGGGCTGAACCAACTCGGTTCACCGACTTTACTGCGTTTCCATAAAGCAAAATCGAGCGGCGACTCCTTGCGGTCATCAACTTCAACCCGGGCTCCGGAGAGGAGGTCGTCAATGTTTTTTCCGGAAAGCTTACCATAACCTTTAAAACTCTGTAGACGGTAATAGACGTCCCCGTCAATCTCGTAGGCCAACCCTTTCTCTTCAAGCTGCCGCACGAGGTTGATAATCTCCTCAATATGATCCGTAGCCCGCGGTTCGTAGGTTGGCTTAAGCAAACCCAACCGATCCATATCGACATAGAACTCTTCAATATACTGTTCGGCCAAGGCCTTCCAAGTGATACCCCGCTCATTCGAACGTTTGATAATCTTATCGTCAATATCAGTGAAGTTGCGAACAAAAGTAACATCGTAGCCGCGATATTGAAGGTAGCGGTAGATCACATCAAAGACCACCAACGAACGAGCATGGCCGATATGACAGAGATCATAAACTGTCACCCCACAGGAGTAGATACCGATCTTGCCAGGTTCTAAGGGAATAAACTCCTCTTTACGACGGTTCAACGAATTATATATCTGCACAAGTCATCCTCTCTTTTTTAAAACTGGTCAAAACGCTCTTTTTTATTTTCCCATCTTGACATTATATTTTTTTTAGTCTAGAAGTGTCAACTCTTTTCGGTCGATCCGTCAAATCGGGCCTTTGCAAGAAAAGAGAGACCGAGACAAATATCACTTTGCCGAAGTGGCGGAACTGGTAGACGCGCTAGGTTCAGGGTCTAGTGGATGTATATCTGTGGAGGTTCGAGTCCTCTCTTCGGCACCATAAATTTAAAGGGTTTGGAGTTTTAATAACTCCAAACCCTTTTTTCTTTTTCAAGATCCTGACCACTACCGCCAACCCGCCCTTTTGCAGCACCTGGCATTCGATCTTAATCTCTCAGAGCTCCACTAAAGATCGAGAAGTAGGAATTATATTGACGACCCCTGAAATATGATGCTACTGCAAATGCCGTTTCAAGTCCGTCAGCAAACGGATAAAATACGCTAAGGACTCACTCTAAAATAATCAGATGCCTGAAGACCTCAAGAAAAGGACTCCGCAAACAAAATGTCGACAAAAATCATCCAGCTCAAAACCTTGCAAGATAATTACGCCTACCTTTTGGTCAACGATTCGACCAGGCAGACTGCAGTTATTGATCCGGGCAACGCTAAGCCGGTTCTTAAAGCTTTGGCCACAGAAAACCTCAGCCTTACCCATATTCTCCTGACCCACCATCATTACGACCACAGCGGCGGGGTTGGTGAACTCAAAAAATACTGTCCTGAGGCTGAAGTTATCATCCATAAAGATGATGCCGCCCGCCTGGCGGTAACCGCCGACCGGCGGTTGCAAAAGGGTGAGACCATTGATTTTAGCCCGACTTCGATCCAAGTTTTGCACCTGCCCTGTCACACCCGCGGCCACGTTGCCTTTCTCGTTGAAAATTCCCTCTTTACCGGCGACACCCTCTTTACCGCCGGTTGCGGCAAGTTTTTTGAAGGTACGGCAACCGAAATGCACAATAATCTAAAGCGGCTCAAAACCCTGCCGGCAAACACCAATATCTATTGTGGCCATGAGTATACGGTGGAGAATCTGGAGCATGCTCATCAGGCCGACCCGGCTAACCCAACGATTAGCAAACGTCTGCAAAAAGCCCGCCTGACACAGGCAGATGGCAACCCTCTGGTACCCGCCACGCTGGCCCTTGAACTAGCGAGCAACCCCTTTCTCAGACTTGATGATATCACTCTGCAACAACAGTTAAAAACCTCAAACGAACTCGACACCTTAATCGCGCTTTACCGGATCTACTATCGGGAAACGCCGCAACCTTCATGAAAACAACAAACACCATCAGGTAACAACCATGACTAATAACTCACCACCTGAAACAATCTATCTTAAAGATTACCAGCCACCGGCGTTCCTAGTGGAATCGATTAAGCTTCACTTCTCTTTGCAACCTGAACGGACACTGGTTACCAATACGATGCGGCTGAAACGAGCCACTGAGACCTCGACTGAACAACCTTTACAAATAGATGGCCGTCAGCTGGAATTAATCAAGGTGATCCTTGACGACAAGCTTTTGACTTCCGATCAATATCGCGTTGACCAAGAGAGCTTGGTTATCGAAAACCCTCCGGCTGAATTCACGCTTGAGATCGTTACCGCGCTCAATCCCAAAAGCAATACCAGTCTGGAGGGCCTCTACGCCTCCGGGTCGATGTTTTGTACCCAATGTGAAGCACATGGTTTCAGCCGCATCACCTATTTTCCTGATCGGCCCGACATCCTGACCTGTTTTACAACCACGATTGAAGCCTCGCAAAAAGAGTTTCCCGTTCTTTTAAGTAATGGTAATTTGATTGATCAAGGAACCCTAGCCGACGATCGTCATTTTGCCGTCTGGCAGGATCCCTTCAAGAAACCGGCCTACCTTTTTGCCTTGGTCGCGGGCCAATTGACGACCTTAAAAGATTGCTTTATTACGGCTCCCGGGCGCAAAGTCGCGATTCACTTTCATGTTGAAAATCAGAACCGCGACAAGTGCGCCCATGCCATTTCTGCCCTGAAAAAATCGATGCCCTGGGATGAAAAGGAATATGGTCGCGAATATGACCTCGACCTCTATCAGGTGGTAGCGGTTGATGACTTTAATTTCGGGGCAATGGAGAACAAGGGCCTTAATATTTTCAATTCAAAGTACGTTTTGGCTCAGCCCGAAAGTGCTACCGACAGCGATTACGAAGCCATTGAAGGGGTGATTGCCCATGAATACCTGCACAATTGGACCGGTAACCGGATCACCTGCCGGGATTGGTTTCAGTTAAGCCTGAAAGAGGGTCTGACCGTTTTTCGCGACCAGGAATACGGAGCTCAAGCCTATCCCGGCGGCGGCCGGCGAATTCGCGAAGTCCGCCGCTTGCGCAATTTTCAGTTTCCCGAAGATGCGGGGCCTCTAGCTCATCCGGTTCAACCCAAAGAGTATGTCGAGATCAACAACTTCTACACTTGCACGGTTTACGAAAAAGGGGCTGAAATTATCCGCATGCTGCAGACCCTGCTGGGCAAAAAAAGGTTCAAAAAAGGGATGCAGATCTATTTTAAACGCCATGACGGCGAGGCCGTAACTATTGAAGATCTGCTTAGTGCCATGACCGATGCTGGAGATTGTGATCTTGAACAATTTCGCCGTTGGTACGACCAAGCCGGGACGCCGAACCTGACGATCACCCAAACCTGGTCTGCGCAAACCAATGAATTTATTTTAGAAGTTGTTCAAGATTGCCCGCCGACTCCGGGGCAGACCGAAAAACTCCCCCTGCATCTACCGCTGGCAATCGCCTTGCTCGATCCCGAAGGCCGCGAGCTGGGGTTAAGATTAGCCGACGAACCGAGTCAGAGCCCGGCCGGTAGCCGGATTCTTGAGATCAAACAGAAAAAAGAGGAGTTTCGCTTTCAAGACTGCGACCGTAAGCCGGTGGTTTCTCTCCTGCGCGGCTTTTCCGCCCCGGTTCAGGTGACCTGCAACTACGATAATGAGGAGTTAGCTTTTCTTTTGACCAACGACCGTGATCCTTTCAGCCGTTGGGAAGCGGGCCAGAAACTGGCCTTAAGCGAGATTTTCAAGCTGATGAAGATTTTAAAGCCCGCAAAAAATAGGGGAAAAATTAAAAAAGGTGAAACTGATGAACTTTCACCTGAAATCTTCGACCAAACTTTCACTAAAACCTTCACCTCCCTTGTCAGCAAAAAGTGGTCTGCCGCCGAGGCTGACGGAGCCGCAGAGCTCTTAATCTTGCCCGGTGAAATTTATATCGGTGAACAAACCAACGAAATTGACCCACAGGCAATTTTTCAAGCCCGACAAACCCTGAAAAAAGCTCTCGCCCAAAGCTGTCAAACTGAGCTTGAAGTGCTCTACAATCAGTATCATGCTTCCGCTCCATATCAGCCAATTCCAGCTGAGATGGCTCAGCGCCGCCTGAAAAACATCGCCCTTGATTACCTTGTCGCTCTCGGTTCTGAAGGCCCGGCCCTTGAACTTTGCCGGCAACAATATTTGAACACCGACAATCTGACCGACCGACTGGCCGCACTCTCCGGATTAATCGAAATCAACCCAACTACGGAACTGCCCGAACTTGGCGATTTCTACCGGCGCGGCGAAAATGACCCTCTCCTGCGTGATCGCTGGTTCGCCCTCCAGGCCACGGCCCGCCACGCCGACACGGCGCAGCGCGTCGAAGAGCTGACTCACCACCCCGACTTTAGACGCAACAATCCAAACCGGGTTCGAGCTCTGCTCGGCACATTTGCCGTAGCCAATCAATCCGCCTTTCATCAAATAGACGGTTTCGGCTACCGGCTTTTAGGCCGAGAGATTGCCTCTCTCGACAAAACCAACCCCATGGTCGCCGCCCGCCTGACCGGTTCATTCAGCCGCTGGCGTCGTTTTGCTTCGCCCTACGGTAGTTTGATGCGTAAGGAGCTCGAAGAACTGGAAACCAGGCCGCAATGTTCCCGCGACTTAAGAGAAATCATTGACAAAAGTCTGATGGCGTCGTAAAAAGTCCGATCTACTGCGCTGTTGTGGTTTTTCAGGCACTCGACATACTACATGTATGGTCTCGCGCCTGAAAAACCACAACATCTTGTATATCGAAATTTTTACTTAGCCATCCCGTGACTTTT
>DAOVTG010000190.1 GCA_030633185.1 Deltaproteobacteria bacterium | reverse complement strand
GTTTGCAATATCGTTCCAGTGATTGGTCATCGCTCCGCGTCCAAACGACTCTGCCAGAGCCGCTACAGTGGCGGAGTGTCATATTCGGGCCTGATGTTCGATGTAGACGAGGCCTAAACTGCGCAGGAATTTTTGGTAGATAAAACACTCTTCATTGTCAAGGGCCGAACTCCCGACTGAAGCGATTGAGGTTGTCCGGTTAACGGTTTGCCCTTTTTTGTTTTTAAACGTAAAATCTTTGTCCCGGCTCTTTTTGATATTGGCTGCAATCTTATCAAGAGCCCAGTCCCAGGTGACGGTTTTCCATTCTCTGCTGAACGGAGCCCGATAAAGAGGTTTGTCGAGACGGTTGTTGTTGACTGAAAGCTGGGCGATTGAGCCCCCTTTGCTGCAGAGAGAACCCTTGTTTATCGGATGATCGGGGTCACCTTCAGTGTTGATGACTTTGCCATTGCGAACCGAGACAATAATACCGCAACCGACCGCGCAGTAGGGACAGATTGTGGTCGTCTCTTTAGCGTAACGGATTTTCAGGGGGGCAGCATAAGCCTGGATCGGTTTAAGGCTTATGCCCATACTTCCAGCAACCACCGTACTGCCCGATAACTTAAGAAATGATCTTCGGCTGAGTTGCATTCTTTTATTCTCCTTATCCCCCTACCTTTTTTTCTGGTAACTTCTCACTGTGAGCGGAGCAGTTACAGGGGTAGCGAGGAAGTAAAAAAGCTCTCACAGGTCATTAAACTTTGTAACTATTCAGGTTCCCACTATTAAACCACAACCAATGGCGGCGAACATTGCTTCGCTCCCATAAACGGGGTCAAAGCTGGGGTGCTGACGCACCTTGTACCAGCAATGACCCCAATCCCGGCAGTTTGTTGATGGCACCTGAATAGTTAGCAAACTATATTGCGGCACTTATTTTTCAACGTGCCTATCCCTTCAATTTCGATCTCAATAAGATCACCATTCTGCATGAAAATCGGCGGCTCGCGAAAGACGCCGACGCCGCTCGGCGTGCCGGTCATAATGAGATCGCCTGGTTCAAGCGTGAAGTGACGGCTTAAGAAACTTACCAGTTCGGCTACCGGAAAGATCATGTCGGCGGTGTTGCTTTCCTGCATGATTTTGCCGTTAAGACGGGAGCGGATCGCAAGTTTTTGCGGGTCTTTGAGCTCGTCGGTAGTTACGAGCCAGGGGCCTAGAGGACAAAATGTGTCGAGCGATTTACCACGGACAAACTGTTTATCGGCAAATTGCAGGTCACGGGCACTGACATCGTTGCCACAGGTGTAGCCCAGAACTTTAGAGAGGGCTTCGTTGGTTTTACAGGATGAGGTTTTTTCACCGATTACGACCGCTAGTTCGGCTTCAAAATCGACCTTTTCGGTGATAGTGGCCGACCAAGTGATAGCTTCACTAGGGCCGATGATGGAATTCGGGAATTTGGCAAAGACCAGGGGTTGGGTTGGAGCGTCGCGTTTGCCTTCAGCGGCGTGGTCGGCATAATTTAGGCCGATGGCGATGATCTTGCCGGGGCTGTTGACGGGCGCAGCCAGCTTAACTTGATCTAAGTGGAGGGTCATCCCGGTCGTCGTCAGCGGTTTACCGACTTTGAGCCAGGCATGAAAATCACCGGTAAAGACAAGAGGTAAAAGTTTTTCTCCCTCAACAATTCCCAACTGAAGTTCTTGGTCTCGAAAAAATTGCGCAAGTTTCATTCTCTATCTCCTAATTTCTTCATAAATGCTATCAATTATGTCGGCTTTGGTCATTCTTGTTTACCTTCCAGCTCTTCGATTGCGGGAAGTAAAGCATTCGCATCATGTTTGTCCGCTGATTTAACTTCGACAAAAGTGATAAGAGGTAAGTTCGGGCTTTTTTCTTCACCTGAATCTTCGGGTTCGGGGCTGGCATAATTTTCGACAACTTAAGTCTGATATCCTTGCTCCTTATGACTGCTGTAGCCAGCATCAGGATCGGAGGGGTTTTGAAGAGAATCTGTCGATAAAAGTGTGAATGTCAGTCGCCATCTGGTCGAGAGTGCGACTGGAATTAGAGGGTTTGACGGAAGCGAATAGTGATTCTGTGTTTTTACCCAAATAGCGCTTTACGATATCTTCGCTCAGCTTGTCAAAGTGGATTCGCTGTTGCCGCTTTAAATTTATGAGAAAGTTTTTGATCGTCTTAACAAAAAGACCGACTCTGCCAAGACATTTAGATATTATGATTGTAGATTATCCGGCGTGTTGGGGAGATGTAAAATATGGCAATATTCTTATCTCGATGATTCTCCAACCAGGGGTCGTCATAATCAATGTAGCCTAATTGATATAAAGCTTCGGTAATTTCTTTGAGGTTTTTTACTTCAGTGTAAATTTTTTGAGTTCTGGCATTGGAGATGTCAAATAAGTTGGCGATATAGGCAAAGGTATGTCCATCTTTTTTCAGTTGATAAATTTGTTCATCTCTTTTGGTGATCTTTTTGGTCATAGAATTATCGTAATACCCCTTTTGCAAAAAAATGGAACCAAAAAAGTGGGGCAGGGTAACTTGAAGGGTTTCATAAAAAGTTCTAAAACGCTATGTTGGAATGATGGTTTATCAAGATCACGGATTTTCTACGGACCATCAGTTTAAACTCCCTTTTTTTCGGTAAACCGTGCCCTGAAAAATGGCAACGAGTTCGTTGTTTTCATCGCGTACTTCAACTTGGTAGGTTGCCAGTTTGGGGTTAATGGCGACCTCTATGGCTTCGGCGGTTAGGGTTCCCTGGTTTGTCGCTTTGAGGTAGGAGATGGTTGCGTTGACGCCGACCGCTATCGTGCCATGTGAATTTGAGGCTACGGCAAAGGCAAGATCAGCTAAGGTGAAGATCGCTCCGCCGTGGGTAATGTTGACCCCGTTGAGATGTTTATTGCTGATGATAAGCTCGGCTTTAGCGTAGCCGGGGTGGATCTCAAGCAGAGTAATATCGTTGTGGGCCGCAAAACGGTCTTTTTTGAAGAAGGTTCTGATTTTTTCCATGAAGGTTCGGTCTCCTGCCGGTTTTATCGGTGTGGGTTGCGAGATTTGTATGTTATAGTGTGATTTTGTGGTTGAAGCAAGAGGAATGCATTGTGCGGCCAGGATAAATTTGTTCTAAATTTAAGGCTAAGACGAGTGGAGTTTCCCTGCGATTTTTTTGACTCAATGACAATATTCGCGTACCGATATTGGGTGCATGATTGACCGGTAAAATCAGAAAACGGCTATTGTTAAACACTAATTTTAAACGATCATATTGATGGCGAAAATTCCAACCTATCCATTGATCACGCGCGGCACAGTTCCAAGCCGCTGCGGAAAAAGTCATGAGAGCCACCCGCTTCTCCCGCCAGAGGGCGACATCCCAAAGAGTTTCTCCGATTTTTGGCAAGGCACCAAGATAATGATTAGCTGCCACCAGTTTCTGAAATTCTTGCTCTTCTGATAAAAGAACAGGTCGGACAACGGTTTCATGCAAATTCAATAATGCGTATCTCTCCTAGAGTAAAGGCTGCCCTGCCTTATACGCCATTGGGAAAGATAAGTTAAGAATTAATTAAATTTATACAGCGTGGTTATCTTTAGTAGGGTTGAACAAAACCACTCTGATTGTGCGAGTGTTTTACGATAAGTGTTGACAGTTGACTTTGCTTCGGTGTATGTAAACTAGATCGATGAACTTTATTCGATAAAAATCAGATTTCAATTCGAGAAGATGGAGGTAGTTATGGCAATCCTTAAAGGAAGTAAAACCGAAAAGAATATCCTCACCGCCTTTGCCGGTGAGAGCCAGGCCCGTAACCGTTACACCTATTTTGCCAGCCAGGCGAAAAAAGAGGGTTATGTGCAGATTTCAGAGATCTTTGCTGAAACTGCCGACCAGGAGAAGGAGCACGCCAAGCGTCTCTTTAAACTGTTGGAGGGTGGAGAAGTTGAGATCAGCGGTTCTTTTCCCGCCGGTGTGGTCGGCTCGACCATTGATAACCTGAAAGAGTCGGCGGCCGGTGAAAATCATGAGCACACTGAGATGTATCCCGAATTTGCGGTTACCGCTCGCGAAGAGGGTTTTGCCGAGATTGCCGAGATCTTTTCAGCCATTGCCGTAGCCGAAAAACAGCATGAGAAACGCTATCTCGATCTGGCCGCTAATATAGAGGCCGGTCGCGTCTTTAAGCGCGATGGCGAGGTTACCTGGCGCTGCCGCAACTGTGGATATTTGCACAGCGGCAGAGAAGCTGTTGAAGTATGTCCCGCCTGTGCTCATGCCCAAGCCCATTTTGAGTTGTTGGGGGAAAATTATTAGGCTCTAATGGGGTCTCTAAATATTACAACACTAAATAAATGGAAAAAGTATTGTATTGGCTGTTTGTTTTATAGGTTTTCATGACATTTTTTAACTTCGAAAATAAAGGGAGAATGCATCATGGCAAAGGTATTGATCGTCTATTTCAGTCGCACTGGTAATACAGAAAAAATGGCCCAGCTTATTGCTGAGGGGGTTCGTTTTGCGGGAGCTGAGGCAGAGCTAAAAAAGGTGAGTAAAGTCAAATCGGAAGAAGATCTTGCCGGGTATGACGGTTATATCTTTGGTTGTCCTACTTATCACCGAGAAATGACACAGAATTTCAAGACCTTTCTCTTTCTGGCTGAAAAAGCCGGTCTTAGCGGTAAGCCGGCTGGAGCTTTTGGATCATACACACATTCTGGAGATGCTCCCAAGGTTCTGGCTGACACTATGGAATACGTGTTGAAGATGGAGTTGGTGAACCTGGGATCCTTTAACGGGCTGGAAGGAAAGCTGCAGAGCAATGATGCTGAGATGAGTAAATCGTGTCAAGATTACGGCAAGGCGGTCGCCCAAATGACTCTTTAAGAGAGTAGTTCACGGATGGTTTAACTTATGGTAGTACTAAAGGCTGATGGCGTCGTAAAAAGTCCGATCTACTGCGCTGTTGTGGTTTTTCAGGCACTCGACATACTACATGTATGGTCTCGCGCCTGAAAAACCACAACATCTTGTATATCGAAATTTTTACTTAGCCATCCCGTGACTTTT